>NZ_JBICXG010000013.1:148411-228438 GCF_043200175.1 Streptomyces sp. NPDC048462 | reverse complement strand
AAAACGCTCGGCTGGAAAACCCCAGCCGAGCGCCTGCGTGATCTACTGACGGCCACATAAGCCATCAGGTGTTGCGAGGACCCCAAGAATCCGCCATACCCGGTCGGGGCCGTGATCGTGTGTGGCCGGGCGGGTCTCAGGCCGCCGTGGCCAGCTGCTCGCGCGGGACGAACCGTACGTGCGGGCGGCCCGGTCGCAGGTCGACCTGGAGGCGCAGGCCGCCGACGCGGGCCAGCATGAAGCCGACGCCGAGTGCGGCCACCAGCGAGAACGCACCGCCGACCGCCATTCCGGTGCGGACGCCGTACGCGTCGCTGATCCAGCCGACGATCGGGGCTCCCACCGGCGTACCGCCGGCGAAGACCATCATGTACAGGCTCATCACCCGGCCGCGCATGGCCGGGTCGGCCGCCATCTGGACGCTGGTGTTCGCGCTGATGTTGGTCGTCAGACCGATCATGCCGATCGGCAGGAGCAGGAGCGAGAACAGCCAGACGGACGGCGACATGGAGGCGATGACCTCCAGCAGGCCGAACAGGGTGCCGGCGCCGACCAGCATCCGCAGCCGCGACGAGCCGCGGCGGGCGGCGAGCAGGGCCCCGGCGAGGGAGCCCGCGGCCATCAGGATGTTGAAGAACGAGTACATCCCGGCGCCGCCGTGGAAGACCTCGTCAGCGAAGGCGGTCAGGAAGATCGGGAAGTTGAACCCGAACGTGCCGACGAATCCGACGAGGACGATCGGCCAGATCAGCTCCGGGCGGCCGGAGACATAGCGCAGCCCCTCGCGCAGCTGGCCCTTGGCGCGCGGTACGACCACGGCCTTGTGCAGTTCGTTCGTGCGCATCATCATCAGGCCGACGAGCGGCGCGAGGAACGACAGGCCGTTGAACATGAAGGCCCAGCCGCTGCCGACCGAGGTGATCAGCACACCCGCGACGGCGGGACCGATGAGCCGGGCGGACTGGAAGTTCGCCGAGTTCAGGCTGACCGCGTTCCGCAGCTGGGCGGGGCCGACCATCTCGGAGACGAACGACTGGCGGGCCGGGTTGTCCACGACCGTGACCATGCCGAGCAGGAACGCGATCAGGTAGACGTGCCACACCTGGACCACGCCGGAGAGCGTGAGCACCGCGAGCGCGACACCGCACAGGCCGAGCGCGGCCTGGCTGATGAGCAGGAGCTTGCGCTTGGGCATGCGGTCGGCGATGACGCCGCCGTACAGGCCGAAGAGCAGCATGGGGAGGAACTGGAGTGCCGTGGTGATGCCGACGGCGGCGGCGGACCCGGTGAGGCTCAGGACGAGCCAGTCCTGCGTGATGCGGGACATCCAGGTACCGGTGTTGGAGATCACGGCGCCGGTTGCGAACAGGCGGTAGTTACGGATCTTCAGCGACGAGAAGGTCCCGCCGGGCTTGCTCTCGTGGGTGGAAGTCGGTGCGGGGGCGGAGTCTGCTCCGGATCCCGTACTCAAAAGGGTTCGCCTCCTCGGGCGTGGACATGGTGCTGGCTGACGGGGATGCGGCGGTGGGGGCGGTGCGCCGGTGATGGTCCGGCGCGGCCCGCTCCGCTACAGGTGGGCGAGCTTCTCCAGCACGGGGGCCGCGTTGCGAAGCGTCTCCCACTCGTCCTCGTCCAGGCCTTCGGCGAGGGTGGTCAGCCAGGCGTTCCGCTTGCTGCGGCTCTCGGCGAGCATGGCCTCGGCCTGCTCGGTCTGGCTGACCATCTTCTGACGACGGTCATCGGGGTGCGGTTCCAGTCTGACCAGTCCCTTGGCTTCCAGCAGCGCGACGATGCGGGTCATCGACGGGGGCTGCACATGCTCCTTGCGGGCCAGCTCACCGGGGGTGGCCGAACCGCAGCGGGCGAGCGTGCCGAGCACCGACATCTCGGTGGGGCTCAGCGACTCGTCGACGCGCTGGTGCTTGAGGCGCCGGCCGAGCAGCATGACGGCGGAACGAAGGGAGCTCACGGCGGCGGCACTGTCGCTGTCGTGGATCAGGTCAGGCATGTTTGTTAGCGTAACTCATTACCTACCCTAAAGACCACTCGTGTTACACGCGCGAGACCCGAATCACCAATCGATCACCCAAACGAGTGAGTCAGTTCCGGAAAGTCACGCGTGTCGGGCCCGGGGAACGTAACCCTGCATGACATGGGATCGACAGTGCTCAGCCTGCGGATAGACGGTGAGCTGCTCGACCGGCTCAAGCAGCACGCCGCCAGACGCGGAATGAGCGTCCAGGACTATGTGGTCCGGACGCTCATTCGCGATGACTTCGACGAGCGCTTCCAGGCGGCCGTCGACGAGACGGAGAAGTTCTACGGAGCGGAGGGGGGGGGGGGGGGGGGGGGGGGGGGGGGGGGGGGGGGGCGCGGGGGCGCGGGGGGGGGGGGGGCGGCCGCCCCCCCCCCCCCCCCCCCCCCCCCCCCCCCCCCCCCCCCCCGCCCGCGAGGGATCACGTGAGGCCGAGCGCCGGCATCGCGTAGTAGAAGACGAAGACCGCCGACACCACGTACATGGCCACCGGCACCGAGCGACCGCGCCCGGCGGCCAGCCGCAGCACGCAGAACGCGATGAAGCCGATGCCGATGCCGTTGGTGATCGAGTACGTGAACGGCATCATCACCATGGCGAGGAAGGCCGGCATCGAGAGCGTGTAGTCGCTCCAGTCGATGTCCCGCACCGAGCCCGCGATGATCAGGAAGCCCACCGCCAGCAGGGCCGGAGTGGCCGCCTGCGAGGGGACCATCGTCGCCAGTGGTGTCAGGAACAGCGCCGCCGTGAACAGCAGACCCGTCACGATGCTCGCGAAGCCGGTGCGGGCCCCCTCACCGACACCCGCCGTGGACTCCACGAAGCAGGTGCCCGCCGAGGCGGAGCCCGCGCCGCCCGCGGCGACCGCGATGCCGTCGACGAACAGCACCTTGTTGATGCCGGGGAAGTTGCCGTCCTTGTCCATCAGCTTGGCCTCGTCGCCGACGCCGAGGATGGTGCCCATCGCGTCGAAGAAGCAGGACAGCAGCACGGTGAAGACGAACAGGATGCCGGTGAGCATCCCGACCTTGTCGAAGCCGCCGAACAGGCTGACCTTGCCGATCAGCCCGAAGTCCGGCGAGGAGACCGGGTTGCCCGGCCACTGCGGGACGGTCAGGCCCCAGGCCTCGCCCGGCAGGTCCGCGACCGCGTCGATGATCAGCGCGACGACCGTCATCGTGACGATGGAGATCAGGATCGCGCCCGGCACCTTGCGGACGATCAGCGCGAGCGTGAGCAGCGCGCCGAGCACGAAGACCAGCACCGGCCAGCCGTTGAGGTGGCCGTCGTTGCCGAGCTGCAGCGGGACGGTGGTGTGCGCGACGTCGGGGATACGGGAGACGAAGCCGGAGTCGACCAGGCCGATCAGCAGGATGAAGAGGCCGATGCCGATCGCGATGCCCTTGCGGAGCGAGGTCGGTACGGCGTTCATCACGCGTTCCCGCAGCCCGGTCGCGACCAGCAGCATGACCACGATGCCCGCGAGGACGACCATGCCCATCGCGTCGGGCCAGCTCATCCGGGGGGCGAGCTGGAGGGCGACGACGGTGTTGACGCCGAGGCCCGCGGCCAGCGCGATCGGCACGTTGCCGATGACACCCATGAGGAGCGTGGAGAACGCGGCCACCAGCACCGTGGCGGTGACCAGCTGGCCGCTGTCGAGCTGATGCCCGTACATGTCCTTCGCGCTGCCCAGGATGATCGGGTTCAGCACGATGATGTACGCCATCGCGAAGAAGGTGGCGAATCCGCCACGGATCTCACGCGCGACCGACGACCCCCGCTCGGAGATCTTGAAGAAACGGTCCAGGCCTCCGGAGGGCTGGGGAGCCGGGGGCTGTCCGGAGTCGACCGGAGCGGTGGCCGAGGGGGGCATGTAAGACCTCAGTCATACGTAGAGGGGGCGAAATATGGTCAGCTTTGGACTTTCGCACGAATAATTCGAGACAGTCGTAAGCAGATTCAGTATGAATACATAAGGCGAAGATCGCTATCTCCGCGCGTAGACCCTTGGGCCGACTGGCCTGGCGGCCTTTATGTACGCGCCGCATACACTGACTGCATGGCGAAGTGGACACCGAAGCACGAGGCACCCGAGCCCCTGGAGGGGCCCGTCGTCGCCACCATCACCGGCGGCACGATCCTCTGGTTCGTCCTCTTCCTCGTCCAGCTCCCGTTCTACGGCTGGTTCGACGATCACGGACACCTGTGGTGGGTGTGGACCTGCCTGGCCGGCGGAGGCCTCGGCCTGATCGGCATCTGGTACGTACGGGGACGCGACGCCGCGATCAAGCGGGCCGAGGCCACCGCCACCGCGCAGGGCGATTCGGACACTCCCGGCACCACCGCCTGAAAGCGGACCTCGGCGCGGGCCGGGTACCACCACGGGACGATTCCCGTCCTCCCCCGGTCTGATCTTCGGATCACCCGATGGGTGAACCGGACGTTCCACCCGTACCGTCAGAACCATGACTCAGCGGGCACTCGACCCCTCAGGGGATGAGCCGAACAGATCCTCCGTGCCTTCCGGCACCGACCGGCCGGTGATGATCGACGCCGGCAGCGAGCTCGACCCGGTGCACCCGGTCGAGCTCCCGGCCCCGGGCGGCGGGCGCGGGCTGACCGCGGCCGAGGTCGCGGAGCGGATCGCCCGGGGCGAGGTCAACGACGTGCCCGTGCGCTCGTCCCGGTCCGTGCGCGAGATCGTCCGCGCCAACGTCTTCACCCGGTTCAACCTGATCATCGGCGTGCTCTGGCTGATCATGCTGTTCGTCGCGCCGATCCAGGACAGCCTCTTCGGCTTCGTGATCATCGCCAACACCGGCATCGGCATCGTCCAGGAGTGGCGGGCCAAGAAGACCCTGGACAGCCTCGCGGTCATCGGCGAGGCCAAACCCACCGTCCGGCGGGACGGGGTCGCGGCCGAGATCTCCACCTCCGAGATCGTCCTGGGCGACCTCGTCGAGCTCGGCCCCGGCGACAAGGTCGTGGTCGACGGCACGGTCGCGGAGGCCGACAGTCTGGAGATCGACGAGTCCCTGCTCACCGGCGAGGCCGACCCGGTCCTCAAGCGCGCCGGCGACCCGGTCATGTCCGGCAGCTTCGTCGTCGCGGGCGGCGGCGCCTTCGCCGCGACCAAGGTCGGCCGCGAGGCCTACGCCGCACAGCTCGCGGAGGAGGCCTCCCGCTTCACGCTCGTCCAGTCCGAGCTGCGCAGCGGCATCTCCACCATCCTCAAGTACGTCACCTGGATGATGATCCCGACCGCGATCGGGCTGATCCTCAGCCAGCTGGTCGTGAAGGACCACAACTTCAAGGACTCCGTCGCCCGGACCGTCGGCGGCATCGTCCCGATGATCCCCGAGGGCCTGGTCCTGCTCACCTCGGTCGCCTTCGCGATCGGGGTCGTCCGGCTGGGCCGCAAACAGTGCCTGGTCCAGGAGCTCCCCGCCATCGAGGGCCTGGCCCGGGTCGACGTCGTCTGCCTGGACAAGACCGGCACCCTCACCGAGGGCGGCATGGACGTCACCGAGGTCCGCGCGCTGAACGGTACCGACGAGCCCTACCTGCGCCGCGTGCTGGCCGCCTTCGGCGCCTCCGACCCCCGGCCCAACGCCAGCCTCCAGGCGATCGTGGACGCCTACCCGGTCCCGGACGGCGAGGGCTGGCACGTCACCCAGGCACTGCCGTTCTCCTCGGCCCGCAAGTACAGCGGCGCCGCCTTCGACGAAGCCGGCGGGCAGTCCTCCGGCTGGCTGCTCGGCGCCCCCGACGTACTGCTCCCCGAGGACGACCCGGCGCTCACCGAGATCGAGCAGCTCAATCAGCAGGGCCTGCGCGTCCTGCTCCTGGCCCGCGTGGACGGGCAGCTCGACGACCCCGCGACCGCGACCGGGGCGCAGCCGGCCGCGCTCATCGTCCTGGAGCAGCGGCTGCGGCCCGACGCCGGGGAGACGCTCGCCTACTTCGCCGACCAGCGGGTCGCCACGAAGGTGATCTCCGGCGACAACGCCGTATCGGTCGGGGCCGTCGCCGCGAAGCTCGGACTGCCGGGCGCCGAGCACACCCTGGACGCGCGCCGGCTGCCCGCCGACCCGGACGAGATGGCCACCGCGATGGAGGAGAACGCGGTCTTCGGCCGCGTCACCCCGCAGCAGAAGCGCGAGATGGTCGCCGCCCTCCAGTCCCGCGGCCACACCGTCGCGATGACCGGCGACGGCGTCAACGACGTGCTCGCCCTCAAGGACGCCGACATCGGCGTCTCGATGGGCTCCGGCTCGGAAGCCACCCGCGCGGTCGCCCAGATCGTGCTGCTCAACAACAGCTTCGCGACGCTGCCGTCCGTCGTGGCCGAGGGCCGCCGGGTCATCGGCAACATCACCCGGGTCGCCACCCTGTTCCTGACGAAGACCGTCTACTCGGTGCTGCTGGCCGTCCTGGTGGTCTGCTTCCAGGTCGAGTACCCGTTCCTGCCCCGGCACCTGACCCTGCTGTCGACGCTGACGATCGGCATCCCGGCGTTCTTCCTCGCGCTGGCCCCCAACAAGGAACGCGCGCACCCCCACTTCGTGCGGCGCGTCATGCGGTACGCGATCCCGTCAGGCACCATCGCGGCCGTCGCCACCTTCGCGACGTATCTGCTGGCCCGGCACCAATACACCGGGCCCGGCGCGCTGGACGCGGAGACCAGCGCGGCCACGCTCACGCTGTTCCTGGTCTCGATGTGGGTCCTGGCGATCATCGCCCGCCCCTACACCTGGTGGCGGATCTGCCTGGTGGCGGCGATGGGCCTGGCGTTCCTGGTCGTGCTGGTCGTGCCGTGGCTGCAGGACTTCTTCGCGCTGAAGCTGGTGGGCGCGACGATGCCGTGGACGGCGGTGGGCATCGCCGTCATCGCCTCGGCGGCGCTGGAGTTCGCCTGGCGCCTGGTGAGCCGCCGCTTCCCGGTGTGACGGGGAAGCGGCGGCCCGGCAGGGCACTCGGGCGGGGCTACTTCACGTCGACGAAGTCACCCGTGGAGTTGACGGCCGGAGTCGAGGTCGTACCGGCGAAGCTGTAGCGCCAGTAACCGTCGACCGAGGCCTTCACCGTGGTCTTCAGGGTGCCGGTGCTGTTCGTCTTGACGGTCTTCACCGTGCTCCAGGTCTTGCCGCCCTTCTTGAGAAACTGCAGCTTGACCGGCTGGCTGGTGTAGCCGTGGTACTTGAAGTCGTCCCAGTTGGCGCGCGCCAGCTTGCCGGTGACGGTGATGGTCTTGCCCTTCTTCACCGGCTCGGGGGCGGCGTTGACGGTCTGCGTCGACGCCCGCTGGAACTTGAAGGAAGCGGCCTTCTGCTTCCAGACGTAGTCGTCGTCCTTGCCGTCCACCCACGCGTCGACGTACCAGGTGCCGGCCACGTCGTTCGAGTACGGGAGGTCGACCTTCGGGTCGACGGTGAACGACGCCGTGCAGGTGCTGCCGGAGCAGCGGGTGGTGCCGCTGAGGTAGCCGAACCCCGGTCCGTGCAGTTCGATGTCGGCGCCCGCGATGCCGGAGTTGTCCTTGGCGGTCACGGTGACGGTGAACTTCTTGACGAGGCTCGTTCCGACCACCACGTTCTTGCCGCCGTTGACGGTGACCTTGGTGATGGCCGTGTCGCCGTCGTGGCCGTCGGCCTGGGCGGCCGGCACGGCGAGGGCGGTCAGGGCCAGAGCGCCGACGACAGCGGCCGCAGAGGTGCGCATGCGCATGTGTTGTTTCCCGTGGGAAAGGGCCCGGGTCCGCGAGCGGACGGGCCGGTTCAGTCTGTCGAGCCGGAATGGCTCAACAGACCAGACAGACGGGAGATGTGAAGGGTTGCCTGCGAATGTGAAGATTCTGCGAAGGCCCCCGAAATCGCGGGGCCGGGGCCGTCAGTCGAACCAGCGGTCCCGGGCCAGCTCCTCGGTGCGCGAGGGGTCCTCCAGCAGGGCCGCGACCTCGAAACGGCGCGGCCACTGGCCCGCCGCCCAGGCCAGCCCCGCCGCGACGCCCTCCAGGGTGGCGGCGTGCACCGTGCCGTCCGGGGTGCGGCGCCAGTCCAGCTCGACGCCGCCCGCACGCAGTTCGCCGTGCTCGACGTACGTGTCCGGGGTGCCGGGGCCGAGCAGGACGCGCACCGACTCCGGCACCCGGTGCTCCTCGCCCTCACTGGTCACCTCCGCCTCGGTGCTCTCGCCGAGCCGCCGCACCTGGAACAGCTCGGCCAGCTCCGCCGCGTTCGCCGGGGCCACCGGCAGGAGCGGCAGCCCCCCGGTCAGCGGCAGCAGGTCGGGGGCGTCCGCGATCACCGCGTCCGCCGCGTCGACCACCCGCACCTCGCCGTCGACCACGGCCCGCAGCTCGTCCGGCAGCGTGACCTGCTCCGGGTCCAGCTCGGCCAGGGCGGTGTACAGGGAGTGCAGTTGTACGGGACCGACCGGGCGGTCCCCGTCCGCGAGCCGGCCGAGGAGTTCGGCGGCGCCGCCGGGCTCGTCCAGCAGGGCGGCGACCGAGGTCCGCACGCCGAGGGCACGCAGCACCTGGGCGTCGTCGAAACCGGTGGCGTCGGCGGAGTCGTACAGGCCCGCCAGCCGGGGATCTCCCCCGTCGGCGCGCAGGCCCGCCGGGCGGCGGCCGTCCAGCACCGGGTGATCGCGGAGCCACCAGGCGGTGTACGGGCGCACGGACTGCGTGGTGCCGTCCGGGAGGAGCACCCGGACCGGCTGGGTGAGGGCGTCGCGCAGCGGCGGCCTGGCGAGCATCGCGAGCGCCTGGGGCCAGGCGTCGTCGTCGACCAGGTCGAGGTCGCGGACGGCGACGAGTTCGGTGGCGACGGGCGGCACCACGGTGTCCGGGAGCTGGTCGAGGATGTCCTCGCACCAGACGTCCACGGCGTCGAGCAGCCCGGCGTCGTCGGACTCCGCGAAGTCGCCGTCGCGGGGTTCCAGTTCGTCCGGGTCCAGGACCACGTCGGTGGCCCGTACCAGGGCGAAGGTGGCCAGCACCCCGCAGGCGGTGAGCGGCTGCTCGCCCCAGCGCTCGGCCAGCTCCTCGTCGCACAGGGCGAGTTCGCCCTCGCGCATGACGGCGGCGAACGGACTGCCGGGCAGCACGAGCTCACCGGCCGGGGCGGGCTCGCCGTCCTCGTCGGGCAGGGCGAGCGCACCGAGCCAGGGCTCGTCGCCCGGTACCAGGTCGGCGTCCCGGACGAGGGTGAGGACGGTCTCCGCCAGCTCGTCGCCGTCCAGCGCGTCCTCGTCCCAGATCTCGCCCGCGTCCAGCGAACCGGCGACGGCGGCCCGCACCTGCGGGGTCGTCAGGACGGCGCGCGGGGTGGCGGGCAGGGCGCCCAGCTTCTCCAGGAGCGGGTGCGCGGCGTCCGGGTGGGCGACCTTCAGCCCGAGCCGGGCGAGCCGGTCCAGGACCTGCCCTGTCAGCGCGTCCGGGAGCGGCAGCAGGACCTGGCGGGGGCCGATGGTGGTGCGGGGGACGGCCGGGGCGTCGGGGTCCGCACCCTGGGAGGCCGTACCGGCGAGCGGCACCGGGAGGCCGGAGAGCCGGTCCGGGTCGACGCCGGCCAGGCTGTCGTACAGCCGCCGCCACCAGCCCGGGTCGCGCTCCAGACCGGCCAGCCGGTCGATCGCCTCGGTCAGCGGGACCCGGGCGACGCCGAGCGTGCGCAGCTCGACGCGGCGCTCAAGTCCGGCGGGCAGCAGGCAGGGCAGCACCTCGGCCAGCACCGTGACGGTCTCGGCGCCGACCCCCTCCAGCACCTCGGCCTCCAGCGGCCGCAGCGCGGTGGTGGCCTTGCGGCCCTCGTCGGCAGCGGCGTCCCAGCTGTCCCACCGGTCGGGCTCGGCGGCGGGGTCACGCGGGGCTGCGGGCTCCAGGAACGCGACGCGCGGCAGCCGTTCCAGGATCGCGGCGCGCAGCGCGCCGTCCAGCTCGCCCTTGCCGAGCGGTCCGGGCACGAGCGCGATGGTGGCGACGGAGACCGGCTGCCAGTCGGCGAGCAGTTCGGCGTACGCGTCGGCCGCGCGCTGCACCAGGAAGTCGGTGAGCGGGCCCGGCGCGGGGTGGCGGCGGGTGGTGTCCAGCGGCAGCGAGGCGATGAGCAGCGCGGGGACGCCGAGCGGTTCGTCGGTGGGCGTCGGCGCGTGCACGACGGGGGCGGTACGGGGGTGCACCGGGGCGCCCTCCGCGTCCACCGGGACGGCCCAGGTCACCGACCAGTGCGGGCGCAGCCGTTCCTCCAGCGGGCGGCCGACGAGCAGTTCGGGCGCGACGGCTCCGTGCCGGGCGACGGTGCGCCAGCGGTTCGTACCGTGCGCCGAGTCCTCGACGTGCACGTACGGGCCGTGCTGCGAGCGGCGCAACGTCCGTACGGTGTCCGGGGTTTCGATGACGATCTCGTCGAGCCCGCCCAGCGTGAGCAGCAGCGCGTCGTCGACGGCGGTGAGCAGCCGGCCGACCAGGTCCTCGGCGCCGCCGTCGCGCAGCGGCAGGACGACGACGGTGTCGTAGCCGTCCGGGGCGGTGCCCTCGGCGGGCAGCGGGAGGCGCAGCAGGGGTACGTGTCCGTCGCGGCGGCGCAGTTCGTCGCCGAGGCCGGGGCTGCCGATGGCGGCGTCCCGGGCGAGGTCGCGGGCCTCGGCCAGGGACCAGCGCACGCCGCCGTGCCGGCCGATGACGGCGGGCTCGTCGCTCACCGCGAGCACGGCGGCGAACCCGACGCCGAACCGTCCGACGGCGGCCTCGTGGCCCTCGCGCTTGGCGGACGCGCGCAGGGTGGACAGCGACTCCACGCCGGTGGCGTCCAGCGGGGCGCCGGTGTTCGCGGCGGCGAGGACTGCGGGGGCGTCGCCGGCCCCCGGGTGCAGGGTGAGGCGGAGCCGGCCGGGCAGACGGGCGCGGGCGGCGGCGTCGGCGGCGTTCTGGGCCAGCTCGACGACGAGGCGGTCGCGGTAGCCGCCGAGCGCGAGGTCCTCCTCGGCGTTGGCGTCCTCCCGGAAGCGGGCGGGGCCGGCGCCCCAGGCGTCGAGCACGCGGCGCCGCAGCCGTGCGGTGCCGAACGGGTCGGCCCCCTCGGTCGCATTCATGCTCACGCTGTGACTCCCTCTTCCGGTTACGGATACCCGTGCCGCCAAGTGTGCGCCCCGAAGGTACCGGGTCCGCGCGCGAGAGCCCCTGTCCTCAATCGCCGGACGGGCTGAAAACAACTGCACCGCACCGCACCGCGCACCACGGCCCCGGTTCCGTCCTCAATCGCCGGACGGGCTCGGTCCTGCCGCCCCGACCGGTGACACCCAGCCCAGGCCGGCACCTCCCAGCCCGTCCGGCGTTTGAGGACGGAACCGGCACGCGGGAGGAGCCCGCACAAAATCAAGCCCGTCCGGCGATTGAGGACGGAACCGGCACGCCCGAGTGACCCGCACCCCGCGGAGGGGCCGGGACCCGCGGCGGAAGCCTCAGGAGTGGCCGAGGTCCTCGGACGGCGCATCCGGGTCCACCGGCACCGAGCCGGAATCCCGCGCCGGCCGAAGCGGGTACTCGTCCACCCGCATCGTGTCCAGCGCGTGCGGCGCCGGCTTCGGCGGCTTCGGCATCACCGCGGCCTCCGAGTGCCCACCGCAGCCGTACGACAGGGACACCACGTGCCCGTCCGCCGGACCGAACTCGTTCGCGCACACCCCGAAGGCCTGCTTCAGGGAACCCGCCAGCGGCACCAGGAAGGCGCACGAGACACACGTCGCCGGGGCCGCCTGCGCCATCGGCGTCTTCGCGCCGAAGCCCTCGTCCCAGCGGTCGGCCGCCGCGTACAGCCCGTACCGGGACAGCACCCGCGCACGCCGCATGCCCAGCTCGTCCGCGACCGACGCGATCGAACCACGGCGCGGCGGCTCCGGGCGCGTCGTCAGTTCCGCGTCCTCCGCCTCGACGAGCTCGGCCAGCTCGCCCGAGACCGCGGCGACCGCGGAGTTCGGCGGCAGCTCGTCCTCGCCGGTGTAGCCCGGCTCCAGGCGCAGATCGTCCGCCTCGGTGGGCAGCAGGTCGCCCGGCCCCATGTCGCCCGGCCGCAGCCGCTCGCTCCACGGCACCCACTCCGGCGCGAGCAGCGCCTCGTCGCCCGGCAGCAGCACCGTTTCGTCAAGGGTGACGTTCTTGGCGCGGGAGGCCCTGGCGACCGTCACCGCCCAGCGCCAGCCCCGGTAGGCCGGGTCCTTGCACTCGAAGTAGTGCGTGACGACCCGGTCCCCCTCGGGGACCACGGCCACATGCTCACCCACGACCCCTGGCGCGGCTGCCTCCTCGGCCGCCGCGCGGGCGAGGTCTACGGCCTCGGCGCACAAACGGTCGGGAACAGGGGTACGGGCCGTACGGCTTCTCGTCGTCGCAGCACTCACAGGTCTCGCTTCTCTCCTACGCCAGTCTCACGAGCGCGCCAGCACATCCATCGATTTCAGCCATTCGGTTGCGGGCGGAGCGGACCTGGGGGCCGCGTCGACGTCCACACCCGTTGTGCCTGCCTCGGGCGCACCTTCCGCAACCCATTCTGCGGGATCGCCGAGAGGCGCGCGGCCAAGAACAACCGCCGGTGGCGCGCTACGCACGCTACCCTCTCCGCCGCTTCCCGCCCACCTGCCCGCCCCAAACGACGCCGTATCCGGTGCCGTGTCCCGTGTAAAGGGCGCTGCCCGGCCACCGGTATCGACCGGTCCGCACCCCCTGCGACCTGGCAGGTCACTGACCCGACAGGGCATTGCCCGCCGCGCCCCGCGCCTGTCCCGGTTCGTGACGACGGGTCCTGGGGCAGTATGACCAAGTGGCTTCTGTCAGGTCGCACGACGGACCCGGCCCGCTCCGCAGGACGGGCCGGACGATCGGTCATGCCCTGCGGTCCCCGTTCACCGGGACCGCCCGGGGCATCCGGAAGGCGACGCACGCCCACGGGGCGGGTGAGTCCGGACTCGGCAAGCTGATCGAGCTGCACGCGGTGAACGGCGCGGGTGACGTGATGATCACGGTCGCGCTGGCGTCCACGGTGTTCTTCTCCGTACCGACCGACCAGGCCCGCGGCCGGGTCGCGCTGTACCTGGCCGTCACCATGGCGCCGTTCATCCTCCTCGCCCCGGTCATCGGCCCGCTCCTGGACCGGCTGCCGCACGGCCGCCGCGCCGCGATGGCGGGCTCCATGCTGGCCCGTGCGCTGCTGGCGCTCACCATGTCGGGCGCGGTCGCCACCGGCGGCCTGGAGCTGTATCCGGCGGCCCTGGGCGTCCTGGTCTGCTCGAAGGCGTACGGGGTCGTGCGCAGCGCCGTCGTACCGCGCCTGCTGCCACCCCGCTTCTCGCTGGTCAAGGCGAACTCCCGGGTCACCCTCGCCGGTCTCCTGGCCACCGGCGCGGCCGCTCCGATCGGGGCGGGGCTCCAGACGATCGGCCCGCCGTGGCCGCTGTACGGCGCGTCCGTGATCTTCGTCGGCGGCGCCGTCCTCGCTTTCACCCTGCCGCCCAAGGTGGACTCGGCGAAGGGCGAGCGCAAGGCGCACCTCGTGCACCCGCACGACGAGGGCGCCGTCCGGCCCGAGCCGCTCCGCGAGAGCGCCACGCCCGGGAGCGCGAAGAAGTCCTTCCGGTCCCGGGGCAAGAACGGCGAGAAGCGGCCGGGGCTGCGTTCGGTCGGCCCGTCCGTCCTGCACGGTCTCCAGGCCAACGCCGCGCACCGCGCGCTCTCCGGCTTCCTGATCTTCTTCCTGGCGTTCCTGCTGCGCGAGCAGCCGCTCTCCGGTCAGAGCGCCGCGATCTCGCTCGGCATCGTCGGCGTGGCGGCCGGGGCGGGCAACGCGCTGGGCACGGCGGTCGGCTCCTGGCTCAGGGCGCGCGGCCCGGAGATCATCATCGCCTCGGTCCTCGGCCTGGCACTGGGCGTCGCCGTACTGGCCGCGGCCTTCTTCAGCACGGTCATGGTCGCGGCGCTCGCGGCCATGGCGGGCTTCACCCAGGCCCTGTCGAAGCTGTCGCTGGACGCGATGATCCAGCGCGACGTGCCGGAGGAGGTGCGCACCTCGGCGTTCGCCCGTTCCGAGACGCTGCTCCAGATGGCGTGGGTGGCCGGCGGCGCGATCGGGATCTCGCTCCCCCTCAACGGCGTACTGGGCATGGCGGTCGCCGCGGGCATCCTCGCGCTCGGTGCGGCGGCCTCCGTACGGGGGCTGCTGGGCGCCGCTCGGCGCGGCTCGCCGCACCCCCGCGTGGCATGAGCCGGAGCGACCGATAACCTTCGGGCCATGACCGTTGCGTTCTTCTCCGGTAAGGGCCGTCGAATCGGCGTCGCTCTTGGTGCCGTGTCCGCGGGACTCCTTGTCCTCTCCGCCTGCGACAAGCCGACGCCACTCGCCACCGTGACGGTCGGCGACAACTCGGTGCACACCGAGGCGTCCTGCTACAACGACGGCAAGGCCCTCAAGACCTCCGACATCAAGGGCTGCCTCAACCAAAAGGCCGACAAGACCGTCGACGTCGCGATGGACGACAAGGTCCACTTCGGCGTGGACCCCTCGGTCTCGGACAACGGCTGGACGCTCTTCATCAACGGCCAGCAGGCCGAGCAGGAGCCGTACAAGAAGACCTTCCGGACCATCCCGGGCAGCGCCTTCTTCTCCAGCCAGAACGGCGAGACCACCGCGGACAAGACGCAGATCAGCATCGTGGAGACCAAGGGCAAGGAGCTGCTGGGCATCTGGCACTTCGAGCTCAAGAAGACCAGCTGATCCCGTCCGCTGGGCTTCGGCCGCTGATCCGCTCCGGCTGATCCCGTCCCGCTGGTCCCCTCCAGCTGATTCCCTCCCGGCCCCGGAGGCTTCCCCCGTGCGTGTGCTCGTCGTGACCGCTGTCCCGGTGGAACGGGACGCGGTCACGCGTGCGTTCGGGGACGGCTCCGAGGTGCCGGTGCGCCGGGTGCCGGGCGCGGAGATCCACCGCGCGGGCCCCTTCGACGTACTCGCGGGCGAGGCGGGACCGGCCGCCGCGGCGGCCTCCGCCGCGTTCGCCCTGGCCTCGGACCGCTACGACCTGGTGATCTCGGCGGGCATCGGCGGCGGCTTCGCCGGCGTCGCCCCGGTCGGCTCGCTCGTGGTGGCCGGCCGCATCGGGGCGGCGGACCTGGGCGCCGAGACCTCCGCGGGCTTCGTCCCCGTCACCGATCTCGGCTTCGGGCGGGTCTGGCACTTCCCGCCCCGCTCCCTGGTGCGGGCGGTGGCCGCCGCGACCCACGCGGTGACCGGCGACATCCTCACCGTCTCCACCGTGACCGGCAGCGCCGAACGCGCCGCCGCCCTCCTCGCCGCGCACCCCGGGGCCGTCGCCGAGGCCATGGAGGGGTTCGGGGTCGCGGAGGCGGCCGACCGGCTCGGCCTGCCCGTCCTGGAGATCAGAGCCGTCTCGAACGCCGTCGGCCCCCGTGACCGCGACGCCTGGCGCATCGGCGACGCGCTGGCCGCGCTCACCGACGCGTTCGGCAAGCTCATACCCGTACTGGAAGGCTGGACGACCCACCATGACCGACACGACTCCTGACCCCCTCGCCGACCCGCTGCGCATCGCCTTCTCGCCGTGCCCGAACGACACGTTCGTCTTCGACGCCTGGGCGCACGGCCGGGTCCCCGACGCGCCCGCCCTCGATGTCACCTTCGCGGACATCGACATCACCAACGGCATGGCCGAGCGCGGCGAGCTGGACGTCCTGAAGGTCTCGTACGCGGTGCTGCCCTGGGTGCTGGAGGAGTACGCGCTGCTGCCGTGCGGCGGCGCGCTGGGCCGCGGCTGCGGGCCGCTCGTCCTGACGCGGGAGCCCGGCACCGACCTGACGGGCCGGACCGTCGCCGTACCGAGCGAGCGCTCCACCGCCTACCTGCTGTTCCGGCTCTGGGCGGCGGAGGCGGTACCGGGCGGCGTGGGCGAGATCGTCGTCATGCCGTTCGACGAGATCATGCCGGCGGTACGGGACGGCAAGGTCGACGCCGGCCTCGTCATCCACGAGGCGCGCTTCACGTACCAGAACTACGGCCTGCACAACCTGGCCGACATGGGCCGCCACTGGGAGGACACGACCGGCCTCCCGATCCCGCTCGGCGCGATCATCGCGAAGCGCTCCCTGGGCGCGGACACCCTGAAGCTGCTCGCGGAGTCGGTGCGCGCGTCGGTACGGATGGCGTGGGACGACCCGCAGGCCTCGCGCCCCTACGTCCAGGAGCACGCCCAGGAGATGGACCCGTCCGTCGCGGACCAGCACATCGGCCTGTACGTGAACGAGTTCACCGCCGACCTCGGCGAGGACGGCTACGCGGCGATCCGGGGCCTGCTGACCCGCGCCGCGGCCGAGGGACTGGTGCCTCCCCTCGCGCCCGACGCGCTGTCATACCCCTGAGACCGCCGTATCCCCGTGCGCGCCCCGCACGCCGTCACACGTCGAGCTGGTCCGCGACCGCGCGCAACAGGCCGGCGATCTTGGCGCCCGACGCCTTGTCCGGGTAGCGGCCGCGCTCCAGCTGCGGCGTGATGTTCTCCAGGACCGTCGTCAGGTCCTGCACGATCGACGCCAGCTCGTCCGGCTTGCGGCGCTGGGCGGCCGCGACGGACGGGGTGGGGTCGAGGATCGCCACGGAAAGTGCCTGGTCACCGCGCTGTCCGGCGACGACGCCGAATTCGACGCGCTGGCCGGGCTTGAGTGCGTCGACTCCCGACGGGAGCACGGACGAGTGCACGAAGACGTCTTGGCCGTCATCGCGGGAGAGGAAGCCGAAGCCCTTCTCGCTGTTGAACCACTTGACCTTGCCAGTCGGCAAAGCACGCACCCCATCTCAACCCGTATGCCGGAACAAAGCCTCAGCAGGTCAGGCCGTCCAGCGGCGCGCTCCCCCTGCTGGCAGAAGCCTCCACAGGTGAAGTACCCCTCGTCAAGCCTGGTCATCCGGACTGGTGTCCTGAAAGAACTACTCTGACGGTGTGAGTACTTCCCCCTCTGGCGCGGGCGACCTGCTGGTCCGGCTCGGCGCGATCATCTTCTTCGTCGGCGCGCTGGCGACCCTGGTCACCATGGCCCCGCTCTTCCTCGGCACCGAGCCGTTCCCGTCCATCGCGTACGCGGCGTGCATGCTGATGGGCGTCGGCTTCGTGGTCGCCGCCGCGGGCGTGGTCAGGTCGGCGCGGGCGGGGGCGGGGGCGCCGCAGCGGTAGGCCGGGCCCCGTTCTCCCCTGCGGGCCGAAACGCCTAAGAGCGGCCGGCCGCGTACTCGTTCAGCCAGGCCGGGAACTCCGTCAGGGACGACAGGACCACGTCCGCGCCCGCCGAGCGGAGTTCCTCCGCATCGCACGGGCCCGTCGTCACGGCCACCGACACGGCGCCCGCGGCCCGTGCGCCGCGCACGTCGCCGGTGTGGTCACCCACGTAGACGGCCGCCCCGTGCTCCCGCAGCGCCTCCGCCTTCGCCTCGGCCCAGAGGCCGCCGGTGAGGACGTCGGGCGCGATGCCCACGTGGGTCAGGTGCAGCTTCGCACTCGGCTCGTACTTGGCGGTGACGACCATCGTGCGGCCGCCCAGCTCGCGGATCGCCTCGACCGACTCGCACGCGCCGGGCATGGCGGGGGACGGGGTGATCGCGTATGTGGGATAGATCTCACGGTAGCGGTCCACCATCGCGGGCACCGCAGCCGCCGGGAACCAGTTGACCAGCTCGTCCTCCAGCGGCGGACCGAGCCGGCTCACCACCAGGTCGGTGTCGATCACCGCGCCGGTCTCGGCCGAAAGGGCCAGGTAGGCGGCCTTGATGCCGGGCCGGGAGTCTATGAGCGTCATGTCCAGGTCGAAGCCGACCATCAGGGGGTGCGATGCCATGGCTTCCATTGTGCCGAGCCGGCGCGGGAGCCGGTACACCCCCGGACGGGCGCGCGGAGGCGGTGCTTAGACTTAGCCAAGCCTTACTTTGCTTCGCTTTTCGATTGGGTCCGATGCCAGCCGCCGCACCACGCCGCTCCAGACGCGCTCTCATGACGGCGGCGGCCGTCCTGGCGCTGCTGGTCGCCGTACTGCTCAGCCTCGCCGTCGGGGCGCGCTCCATCGCCCCGTCCGCCGTCCTGGACGCCCTCCTGCACGGCGGGCACTCCGACGCCGCCGAGGTCATCCGGAACATGCGGGTGCCCCGCACCCTGATCGGGCTGATGGTCGGCGCCGCCCTCGCCCTCGCCGGCACGGTGCTCCAGGGCATCACCCGTAACCCCATCGCCGACCCCGGCATCCTCGGCATCAGCCAGGGCGCCTCGGTCGGGGTGGTGCTGGCCATCGCGTACGCGGGCATCCACACGCTCACCGGGTACGTCTGGTTCGCCTTCGCGGGGGCGGCGATCGCCTCCGTCGCGGTGTACGCCATCGCCTCCAGCGGACGCGGCGGAGCCACCCCGGTGAAACTCGCGCTCGGCGGCGCCGCGATCAACGCGCTGCTGGTCTCGGTGACCATGGCCGTGCTGACGACGAAGGCGTCCGCGCTGGACGAGTTCCGGTTCTGGCAGGTCGGCTCGATCGCCGGACGCGAGGCCGAAGTCGCGCAGCAGATCTGGCCGTTCCTGCTGCTGGGGACGGTCCTCGTGCTCTCCGTGGCCCGTGGACTCGACGCGCTGGCGCTCGGCGAGGACATGGCCAAGGGGCTCGGGCAGAAGATCGCGACGGTACGGATCGTCGGCGGCATCGGCGCCACCGTGCTCACCGGCGTCGGCGTCGCCGCGGCCGGGCCGATCGCCTTCATCGGCCTCGCCGTCCCGCACATCGCCCGCGCAGTCGTCGGCAACGACCACCGCTGGGCGCTCCCGATGGCCGCCCTGATCGGACCCGTGATGCTGCTCGTCTCCGATGTGATCGGCCGGATCGTCTTCCCGCCGAGCGAGGTCCCGGCCGGGGTCATGACGGCGCTGATCGGGGTGCCGTTCCTGGTCACGCTGGTGCGCCGGAAGGCGGTGCCCGCGTGAGCGCCACCACGGCCGTCGTACGGGCCGTACGGCCCGCCGGGTACAGCGTCATACGGATCGGGACGCGCGGCCGGTTCCTGCTGCACCGCCGGGCCTCGGTCGTCGCCGCCTCGCTCGTCGTGCTGCTGGCCGCCCTCTGCGTCGCCTACCTCTGCGTCGGCGAGAGCTTCGTCGCGCCGGGCGAGGTCCTCAAGGTGATCCTGGGCCGGCCCTCCGCGGACGAACTCGTGGTCGGCACGCTGCGGCTGCCGCGCATGGTCGTCGGGCTCCTCGTCGGCCTCGCCTTCGGGATCGCCGGCGCACTGATCCAGACCGTCGCCCGCAACCCCCTCGCGAGCCCGGACATCATCGGCATCAGCCAGGGCGCGAGCGCGCTCACGGTCGGCGCGATGACGTTCGGCGTCACCTCGTACACCGTCCTGCCGTACCTGTCGGTGATCGGCGGGGTCGCGGCCGCCGCGCTCGTCTACGCCTTCGCCTGGCGCGGCGGGCTGCACGCCACCCGGTTCGTGCTCATCGGCATCGGCTTCGCCATCGCGCTGCGGTCCGTCACCACGCTCTTCCTGACCAAGGGCGACTACCTCGTCGCCCAGCAGGCCCAGATCTGGATGACCGGCTCGCTCAACGGCCGCGGCTACGACGAGGCCGCGCCCATCGGCTGGACGCTGCTGATCCTGCTGCCCGCCGTCCTGTGGGCGGCCCGCGCGCAGCGCACCGTGACCATGGACGACGACACGGCGACCGCCCTCGGGGTGCGGCTGGGCCGGGTACGGCTCGGGCTCGTCGCGCTCGGCGTGATCCTGGCGTCGGTGGCGACGGGGACGGCCGGGCCGGTCGACTTCGTCGCCCTGCTCGCCCCGCAGATCGCCCGCCGGATGACCCGGACCGCGCAGATCCCGCTGCTCTGCTCGGCGCTGCTCGGCGCGGTGATCGTCGTCTTCGCGGATCTGCTGGCCCGCAGGCTCTTCTCCCCCACCGAACTTCCGGTGGGCGTCCTGACGGCGGCGGTCGGCGCCCCGTATCTGATCTGGCTGATCATCCGCGGTCACGGTGGCCGCAGGGGAGGCAACGCATGACCACCACGCAGAAGCAGGACGCCCAGGACGCGGTGACCAGCAGGCTGACGGTGCGCGGGCTGACCCTCGCGTACGAGGACCGCACCGTCGTCCACGAACTGGACCTCGCCGTCCCGGACGGCCGGGTCACCGTCATCGTCGGGCCGAACGCCTGCGGCAAGTCGACGACGCTGCGCGCGCTGGGCCGGCTCCTCAAGCCGCGCGGCGGGGCGGTGCTGCTGGACGGCACCGAGCTGTCGAAGATCCCCACGAAGAAGATCGCCCAGGCGATCGGGCTGCTCCCGCAGACCCCGGTGGCCCCCGAGGCGATCACCGTCTCCGACCTGGTGGCCCGCGGCCGCCAGCCCCACCAGCACTGGTGGCAGCAGTGGTCGCAGGAGGACGAGCGGGCGGTGACGGACGCGATGGAGCGCACCGACATCACCGCGCTCGGCTCCCGTTCGGTGGACGAACTGTCCGGTGGACAGCGCCAGCGGGTGTGGATCGCGATGGCACTCGCCCAGGAGACCGATCTGCTGCTGCTCGACGAGCCGACCACGTACCTCGACATCGCCCACCAGGTGGAGGTCCTGGACCTGGTGCGCCGGCTCGCCGCCCCGGCGGCCGACGGCACCCGGGGCCGCACCGTGGTGACGGTGCTGCACGACCTCAACCAGGCGGCCCGGTACGCCGACCACCTGGTCGCCATGAAGGCGGGCCGGATCGTCGCGGAGGGCCGCCCCGAGGACGTCGTCACCGCCGAGCTCGTCCGCGAGGTCTTCGGCCTGGACGCGGTGATCGTCCCGGACCCGGTGACGGGGTCGCCGCTCGTCGTGCCGGGAGCGCCCTGGCAGCCCGCGCACGCTTCCTGAACCTCCGGACGCCGGGCCCGGATTCCGCACACCCTCTACGAAAGGCAACCCATGGCCACCTCCGTCCGCCGCCGTGGTCTCACCCTCGGCGCGCTCGCCCTGACCGGTGCACTCGCACTCTCCGCCTGCGGATCCTCCGACTCCGGTTCGAAGAGCGACGGCTCCTCGTCGTCCGGTGACACCCACACCGTCAGGACGGCGATGGGCGACGTGAAGGTCCCCGCGCACCCCCAGCGGGTCGTGGTCCTGGACACCGGCGAGCTGGACTCCGCGCTCACCCTCGGCGTGCGGCCGGTCGGCGGGACGCACTCGGCGACCGAGGACGGCTTCCCCGCCTACCTGCCGGCGGCGAGGACGAAGGGCATCAAGGAGGTCGGCGAGATCGCCAACCCCAACATGGAGTCCGTCGCCGCCCTGAAGCCGGACCTGATCCTCACCAGCAAGGTCCGCGACGGCGACCGGTACAAGCAGCTCAGCGCGATCGCCCCGACCGTGATGACGGAGTCCACCGGCTCGGACTGGAAGGCCAACTTCCACGTCCACGCGGAGGCGCTCGGCAAGCAGGCCGAGGCGAAGAAGGTCATCGCCGCGTACGACGCCCATGTCGCGAAGGTGACCGCGGCGATCGGCGGCAAGAAGAAGGTGGCGGCCACCGACGTCAACTTCGTGCGCTTCGTCGAGGGCGCGGACATCCGCATCTACGGCAAGCAGAACTACATCGGCTCGATCCTCGCCGACATCGGCATGGGCCGCCCCGCCATCACGGACAAGGCCAAGGACGGCTTCTCGTACGACGTCTCGCCCGAGAAGATCGACCTCGCGGACGCGGACGCCGTCTTCACCTCGACGTACGGCGACCCGGACAAGGCGGGCACGACCCGGACGATGAAGAGCGGGCTGTGGAAGAACCTGAAGGCCGCCAAGGACGGGAAGGTCTTCAAGGTCGACGACCGGCTGTGGATCGCGGGCATCGGCTACACCGCGGCCGACCGGATCCTCGACGAGTTCCAGGCGAAGATGACCGGCTGACAGCGGGGCCCTTGGGCGGGCGGCATCGAGGGTCCCGGGGCGGGCCCCTGTCCGTTGCCCCTTTCCTGGGCGCGGGGTTCCGTCCTCAATCGCCGGACGGGCTTGTTGGTGCGGGTGCTCCGCGTCGGCGGGGTGCGCCTGGTCCGGTGGGTGGGGGTTCGGGGTCCCTCCGGGGCGTCTCCTCGGACGACGAACGTTCCGCGGGTACGCATTTGAGTACCCGGGTCTGTGTTCGTCGTCCTGCGGGGACTCCCCTGCACGCCCCCGAACCCGCCCGTCGCGCGTCTGCGGCAGCAGTTCCACGAGCGTGCGGACGCGAGTGATGCCGGGGTGGGGACGTGCAGGGGAGTCCCCGCAGGAAATGGCGTACGACCCGGGTCCCCTCAGCGCCCGCCCGGCCGAGGGCCCCGCGCCCGCCACGCCAGGTAGAGCGCGGAGGCCACGGCCGCGCCCCGCACCACCCAGGGCCAGGTCTGGCCGATCGCGGGGCCCATCTGCCCGTCCCCGATGGGCGCTCCCCAGCGGCCGTCCATCCGGCCCCACAGCCAGACGAGGGCGCCCGCCGCGACCATCCCGGGCAGCCCCATCGCCACCCACTTCGCCTCCGCGCGCGACAGCTTGCGGGAGCTGTACGCGAGCGCCCAGCCGCCCGCCAGGGCGATCAGGGCCTGCGGGGAGTCCATCACCGCGCCGGCCACCAGCAGCGCGGCGGCGAACAGCAGCAGGGGGTGCGAGAAGCCGCGGGGCGCGACGCCCGTCTCGACCCGGGCGCGGCGCAGCCTGGGCCGCCGGCGCCGCCGGGGAGCGGCCGGCTCCTCCTCGTACTCCTCCTCCCCGGGCTGCTCCTCGACGCCCTCGTCGTACTCGTCCTCGTCGTCCTCGTCGTCGTCCGCGACCGGCGGGCGCAGCAGCGCCGGGATCTCCACGCCGCCGCGGAACCCCGCCACCTCGGTGCCCGCGCCGAACTCGCCGGTCTCGCCGAAGGGGCCCGGCTCGACGCGCCACCAGTCGGCCTCGCTGCCGGACGGACCGAGCTCGTCCGTGCCGGCCCGGTGCGGCGCGGACGGCCCGCCGCCGGCCGGCATCCCGCCCCGTGTCCCGTCCCAGAGCCCGAACGGATCGCCGGCCGGGGCCGCCGGGGGCTCCGACGCGCCCTTGGCGGAACTGTCTTTCCGGCTGTCTTTCCGCCCGGCCGGGCGGCCCTCCCCGCGACTGTCCCGGCGGAGCTTCGGCCTGCGCGGCCGGGGAACCCCGGGCGCCTTCGCGGGACCCGGCTCCGCCTCCGGCCGCTGCGGCGGTCGCACCGATCCGTCGGCCGACGAGGCCGCCGCGGCGACCAGTTCGTCGGGCGTGCCGAGCTTCCCGATGATGCGGCGCACCGCCGCCGGAGTGTCGGCGGCCTGCGTCACCCGCTGCCGGTCGATCTCGCCCCGCAACTCCGAAACGAGTCTCATCCGGGTGCCCGAGGACAGCTGTTGCCGCTGTGCCATGTCCCCGACCCGGCTCAGGTAGTCGTAGACCAGCTGATCGCTCTCGATCCCCACGCGATGGTTCCCCTCTACCGCCCTGCACCGACGGTAGCGCCCTCGGGCCCGTCCGGAGCGACTACCGTGGGACGGATGGGGATGACCACACCACCGCGGACGCTGGCCGAGGCTCTGCGCGCCCGGGACGACGAGTCACTGGCCGGGCTGCTGCACGCCCGGCCCGACCTCCTCAACCCCGTGCCGGGCGACATCACCCAGCTCGCGACCCGGGCGGGCACCCGTGCCTCCGTCGTCCGCGCGCTGGAACACCTCGACCGGTTCGCCCTGCAGACCGCCGAAGCGCTCGCGGTAGCGCCCGATCCCGCTCCCTACGACACCCTGCTCGGGCTGCTCACGGGTGACGGCCGGGACGACGGCGAGCTCCGCGGCGACGCGGGCGCCGCCATCGTGGACGCGCTGCCCGGGGCCCTCACCACCCTGCGCGAACAGGCCCTCGTCTGGGGCGAGGACGAACGGCTGCACCTGGTGCGGACCGCCCGCGAGCTCCTCGCGCCCTCACCGCAGCACCCCTCGCCCACCGGTCTCGGCCCGACCGTCTCGGAGGCCACCGCCGGCATGTCGCCGGGCCGGCTCCAGGAGATCCTCACCGCGGCCGGACTGCCCGCCACCTACGACCCGGTCTCCGCGGTGAGCTCCCTCTCCGCGCTCTTCACCGACCGGACCAGGATGGGCGAACTGCTGGACACCGCCCCCGTGGAGGCGCTGTCGGTGCTGGACCGGCTGGTGTGGGGCCCGCCGTACGGCGAGGTGACCCCGAATCCGACGCCGCCCGTGAAGTGGCTGCGCGACCGGGGGCTGCTGCTGCCGGTGTCGACCCGCACCGTCGTACTGCCGCGCGAGGCCGCCCTGCACCTGCGGGCCGGGCGGGCCCACCGGGTGCCCGAGCCGCTGCCGCCGGTCGTGGCGGCCGCCGCCGAACGCGATCCACAGGCTGTGGACAGCGCGGCGGCCGGCCAGGCGTTCCTGTCGGTCTCCACCGTCGAGGAGCTGCTCAAGAGCTGGAACGGCGGCGGCCCCGCCATACTGCGGGCCGGCGGCCTCAGCGTCCGCGAGCTGAAGAAGACCGCGACGGTACTGGACGTGTCGGAGCCCGTCGCCGCGTTCTGGATCGAACTGGCCTACGCGGCCGGGCTGCTGGCCTCCGACGGTGAGGCCGACGAGCGGTACGCGCCGACCCCCGCGTACGACGACTGGACCGAACTCCCCGCCGAGGACCGCTGGGTGCGCCTGGCCGCCGCCTGGCTCGCCGCCACCCGCACCTCGGGGCTGGTGGGCGGCCAGGACGCCAAGGGCCGCGCCCTGTCCACCCTCGGCCCCGGCCTGGACCGCTCGGCCGCCCCCGAGGTCCGCCACCGCGTGCTGGCCCTGCTCGACGCGCTGGCGCCCGGCACCGCGCCGGAACCGGAGACCCTGCTGGCCCGGCTGCGCTGGGAACGCCCGCTGCGCGGCGCCTCCAACTCCGCCGGGGACACCACCGACCTGCGGTCCCGGATCGCCCTGTGGACGCTGAACGAGTCGGAGCTCCTCGGCATCACCGGCCGCGGCGCCCTCGCCTCGCAGACCCGCGCCCTGCTGACATCCGGCCCCGCCGAGGCCGCGGCCCGCCTCGCCCCGCTCATCCCGGAGCCCCTGGACCACGTCCTGCTCCAGGCCGACCTGACCGCCGTGGCCCCCGGCCCGCTGGAACGCCCCCTCGCCGACATGCTCGCCGCGCTCGCGGACATCGAGTCGAAGGGCGGCGCGACGGTCTACCGGTTCACGCCCGGCTCCGTACGGCGCGCCCTGGACGCCGGGCAGTCCGCCGCCGACCTGCACGCCTTCCTGGCCGCGCACAGCCGTACGCCGGTGCCGCAGCCGCTGAGCTACCTCATCGACGACGTCGCCCGGCGCCACGGCCACCTGCGGATCGGCGCCGCCTCCTCGTACGTGCGCTGCGACGACGAGGCCGTCCTCAACGAGATCCTCGCCGACAAGCGCTCGGCCACCCTGCGGCTGCGCCGCCTCGCCCCCACGGCCCTCGCCGCCCAGATCGACCCGGCCTCGCTCCTGGACGGCCTGCGCGAACTCGGCTACGCGCCCGCCGCGGAGTCCGCCGACGGCGACGTCCTGATCACCCGGGCGGGCGCCCGCCGCACCCCGCCCCGCTCGGCCCCCGCCCCCGTACCCGAGGGCCCGCCGCTCCCGGAGCCCGCCCTGCTGGGCGCGGCGGTCCGGGCGATCCGGGCCGGTGACACGGCCGCCACGGTCGTCCACAAGGACACCGGCCCCTCGGCGCCCGGGGACGCGCTGCCCCGTACGACGTCGGCCGAGACCCTCGTCACGGTCCAGGCGGCCGCGATGACGGGCTCCGCGATCTGGATCGGCTACGTCAACGCGGAGGGCGCCGCCAGCCAGCGCGTCATCGCCCCGGTCCGCGTCGAGGGCGGCTACGTCACGGCCTACGACCACACGGCCGACGAGGTCCGCACGTACCCCCTGCACCGGATCACGGGCGTCGCGGAACTGGCGGACGACCAGCGCGCCTGACGGCCCGGGGTACGGGTGCTCCGCCGGGTGCGGGGCCTGCGGGTGCGGGGTTCCGTCCTCAAGCGCCGGACGGGCTTGAGCTGGGGTCCCTCCGGGCGGAACACACCCTGCGGGGCACCCGCGCCTATGGAGCCCGTCCGGCGTTTGAGGCGGAACCCCGCGCCCAGGAACCCCGCACCCGGGCCGAGCACCCGCATCCCGCCACCGCATACGGCACACTGGACGTTTGGCCGGTACACGGCCACCCCGCCGTAGAAAGGGCCGAAGCGCGTGACCGGACCCCTCATCGTCCAGAGCGACAAGACGCTGCTGCTGGAAGTCGACCACGAGCAGGCCGACGCCTGCCGTCGTGTGATCGCGCCCTTCGCCGAGCTGGAGCGCGCGCCCGAGCACATCCACACCTACCGGCTGACCCCGCTCGGGCTGTGGAACGCGCGGGCCGCCGGACACGACGCCGAGCAGGTCGTCGACGCGCTGGTGAAGTACTCGCGCTACCCCGTACCGCACGCGCTGCTCGTCGACATCGCAGAGACGATGGGCCGGTACGGCCGCCTCACGCTCTCCAAGCACCCGGTCCACGGACTGGTGCTGACCTCCACCGACCGGCCCGTCCTGGAGGAGATCCTCCGGTCGAAGAAGGTGCAGCCGCTGGTCGGCACCCGGATCGACCCCGACACCGTGGCCGTCCACCCGTCCGAGCGCGGGCAGGTCAAGCAGACACTGCTGAAGCTGGGCTGGCCCGCCGAGGACCTCGCCGGTTACGTGGACGGCGAGGCGCACGCGATCGAGCTGGACGAGACCAGCTGGTCCCTGCGGCCCTACCAGCAGCAGGCCGTCGAGGGGTTCTGGCACGGCGGTTCCGGTGTCGTCGTGCTGCCCTGCGGGGCGGGCAAGACGCTGGTCGGCGCCGGTGCGATGGCGCAGGCCAAGGCGACCACGCTGATCCTGGTCACCAACACCGTCTCCGCCCGGCAGTGGAAACACGAGCTGGTGAAGCGGACCTCGCTGACCGAGGAGGAGATCGGCGAGTACAGCGGTACCCGCAAGGAGATCCGGCCGGTCACCATCGCCACGTACCAGGTGCTCACGACACGCCGCAAGGGCGTCTACGCGCACCTGGAGCTGTTCGACTCCCGCGACTGGGGCCTGGTGATCTACGACGAGGTGCACCTGCTGCCCGCGCCGGTCTTCAAGTTCACCGCCGATCTCCAGGCGCGGCGCCGGCTGGGGCTGACGGCCACGCTGGTCAGGGAGGACGGCCGCGAGTCGGACGTCTTCTCGCTGATCGGGCCCAAGCGGTTCGACGCCCCGTGGAAGGAGATCGAGGCGCAGGGCTACATCGCCCCCGCCGACTGTGTCGAGGTACGGGTCAATCTGACGGACAGCGAGCGGCTCGCGTACGCGACCGCCGAGGCTGAGGAGAAGTACCGGTACTGCGCCACGACCGCGACCAAGCGGAAGGTCACCGAGGCTCTGGTGCGCAAGCACAAGGGCGAGCAGACCCTGGTCATCGGGCAGTACATCGACCAGCTCGACGAGCTGGGCGAGCATCTGGACGCGCCCGTGATCAAGGGCGAGACCAGCAACGCCCAGCGGGAGAAGCTGTTCGGCGCGTTCCGGGAGGGCGAGATCAGCGTGCTCGTCGTGTCGAAGGTGGCGAACTTCTCCATCGACCTGCCGGAGGCCACCGTCGCGATCCAGGTGTCCGGAACGTTCGGCTCGCGCCAGGAGGAGGCCCAGCGGCTCGGCCGGGTGCTGCGGCCGAAGGCGGACGGGCACGAGGCGCGCTTCTACTCGGTGGTCGCCCGCGACACGATCGACCAGGACTTCGCGGCCCACCGCCAGCGCTTCCTGGCCGAGCAGGGCTACGCGTACCGGATCGTCGACGCGGACGAGCTGCTGACGGACAACTGAGGCGGGCGGCGGTCAGCGGTTGCGGCGGACGCCCGCCTCCTCCGCGTACTCACCGAGGACGACGACGCCGAACGCGGTCCGTACGAAGATCCCGGCGGCGCGCAGGGCCTTCCCGGCGCGGTGGCCGTAGTGGTGACCGGTGGCCGCGGTCGCGCCGTGCGCGGGGCCGGTCCTTCGCGGGTTCAGGGTGACGGTGCTCATGTATTCCATGGTGCTCCGCCCGGCCCGCGAAGGCGTCGGCCCGCAGGGGGAAGGTTCCGGGGCCGCTCCTGCACCTGAGGTCGGATGCCGTCCCCTACGGGGTGGACCCGCCGTGGCCCCGTGGGCGTACGCCGTTCTTCGTTCGCGGATATTCATTCGCACCCGGCCCGGCCCGTCGATACAATCGCCGGTCTGCCCGCCTCCCGCACCGTGGTACCGGCAGCCCGGAAGGGCTCGCGCCGGCAGCCGGGGGAGCGCCGCCGACCGGACGGAAACCGGCCGACAGCCGTACGCGCACCCTCGCGCGTACCAGTGATCGATCCCCGAGCGGACCGCATCGCCCCCGGTGAACGGCCGGGGACGGGAAGCGGTCCGCCGTCCTGCGTTGAATGCCGGAGGCAACACCGTGCCCGCGCACGAACACGAAAGCGACACCACCACCGACCCCCTGGCTCATGAACGCGCCCATCTCGCCGCCTCGCGCGCCGCGCTGCGCGCCATGCGCGAGGACGCCCAGGCCCTGAACATCCGCGATGTCACGGCGAACTGGGTGAACGCCGCAGTGCTGCAGGCCCAGATCACCGACCGCATCAAGTCGCTGGCCGACCTCTCCCACACCCCGCTCTTCTTCGGGCGCCTGGACTACCTCCACGTGGTCGGCGCGGAGAAGGCCGAGGGCGCGGAGGGCGAGCAGTTCTACATCGGGCGCCGCCACGTCCACGACGCCGACGGCGACCCGATGGTGATCGACTGGCGGGCGCCGGTCTCCCAGCCGTTCTACCGGGCGTCCCGCAACGAGCCGCTCGACGTCGGCCAGCGGCGCCGCTTCGGCTACACCGGCGGCGAGCTGACCGCCTACGAGGACGAACACCTCACCGACCCGGCCGAGACGACGCAGACCAGCAAGCTCCTCCAGGCGGAGATCGAGCGGCCGCGCGTCGGCCCGATGCGCGACATCGTCGCGACGATCCAGCCGGAGCAGGACGAGATCGTCCGCAGCGGGCTGGGCGGCTCGGTCTGCGTGCAGGGCGGCCCCGGCACCGGGAAGACCGCCGTCGGCCTGCACCGGGTCGCGTATCTGCTGTACGCGCACCGGGAACGGCTGGCCCGAACAGGGACGCTGGTCATCGGACCGAACCGGTCCTTCCTGCACTACATCGAGCAGGTGCTGCCGGCCCTCGGTGAGCTGGAGGTCAAGCAGGCGACCGTCGACGACCTGGTGACCACGCACATCGAGGTACGGGGCACGGACGAGGCGCCGGCCGCCGTCGTGAAGGGCGACGCCCGGATGGCGCAGGTGCTGCGGCGGGCGATCCGTTCGCACGTGACGCCGCCGACGGAGCCGGTGATGGTGGTGCGCGGCTCGCGGCGCTGGCGGGTGCCCGCGTACGAGATCGAGGAGATGGTCGACGAGCTGCTGGCCCGCGACATGCGGTACGGGGCGGCGCACGAGGCCCTTCCGCAGCGCATCGCGCACGCCGTGCTGGTGCGGATGGAGGAGGCGGGCGAGGCGCCCGACGACCGGGTGCAGAACGCCGTGGCGCGCAACCCCGCGGTGAAGGCGGCGGTGAAGGCGGCCTGGCCCTCGGTCGAGCCGGCGAAGCTGGTGCTGCGGCTGCTGTCCGACCCGGAGTTCCTGGCCGCGCAGGCGGAGGGGCTGCTGACCGAGGACGAGCAGAAGACGATCCTGTGGGCCAAGCCGGCCCGCAGCGTGAAGTCCGCGAAGTGGTCGGCGGCGGACGCGGTGCTGATCGACGAGGCGAACGACCTGGTGGCGCGCACGCACTCGCTGGGCCATGTGGTGATCGACGAGGCGCAGGACCTCTCCCCCATGCAGTACCGGGCGGTGGGCCGGCGCTGTTCGACCGGTTCGGCCACGGTCCTCGGGGACCTGGCGCAGGGCACGACGCCGTGGTCGACGCAGAGCTGGGAGCAGGCGCTGCACCACCTGGGCAAGTCCGACGCGGTGGTGGAGGAGCTGACGGCCGGTTTCCGCGTGCCGCGCGAGGTGATCGCGTACGCGTCCCGGCTGCTGCCGGTGATCTCTCCGGGCCTGGCGGCGGTCGAGTCGGTGCGTGAGTCGCCCGGTTCGCTGTCGGTACGGGAGGTGCCGGGTGTGGGGCCACTGGACGCGGAGGCGCCGGATTCGGGGGCGCTGGACGCGGCGGTGGTCGCGGCCTGCGAGGAGTCCCTGAAGCAGGAGGGTTCGACCGGCCTGATCGCCGCCGACGCCCGTATTCCGGCGCTGGCGGCCGCCCTGGCGGCGGCGGGCCACAGCCACCTCTCCCCCGGCGAGGAGACGACCGCCGAGTCCCGGCTGACCCTGGTCCCGGCGTCACTGGCGAAGGGCCTGGAGTACGACTACGTGGTGCTGGACGAGCCGGCGGCCGTCGTCGACGGCGAACCGGACGAGCGGACCGGCCTGCGCCGCCTGTACGTGGCCCTGACCCGAGCGGTCTCCGGCCTCATCGTGGTCCACGCGACCCGGCTGCCGGACCAGCTGACCTGAGCAGCCCCATCAAGCCCCTCCGCCAATCGAGGAACGGGGGCCCCATCAAGCCCCTCCGGCGATTGAGGAGCGGGGGTCCGGGGGCGGAGCCCCCGCTCCACGGACCGGGCCCCCGCCCACCGGAGGACGAACCCCGGCGGCTCCGCCGCCCTACGCGTCGAGCACCGCCCGCCACTCCCGTACCGCCGCCGCGTCCACCGGACCCGACCAGCCGTAGGGCCGCGCCGCACCGCCGATGTGGACGGCGTCGATCCCCGCCTCCAGCAGTTCCGGCAGGTGGTCGAGGCGCAGCCCGCCCCCGACGAGGATCTGCGGCTCGTACCCCGGCTCCCCCTTGCGCGCGGCCTCGACCAGCAGCGTGGGGATTCCGTCGTCCACCCCGGCCGCCGATCCCGCCGTGAGGTACGTGTCCAGCCCCGGCAGGTCCGCGAGCGCCTTGCGCAGGCCGTCCCGGTCGGGGGCGCGGTCGATCGCGCGGTGGAAGGTCCAGGCGCAGCCGTCCAGCTCCGCGATGATCCGCTCGACCGCGACGAGGTCCGGGCGGCCCTCCTCGTCCAGGAAGCCGAACACGAACTCGTCCGCGCCCTCCGCCCGCAGCTCGCGCGCCTTGCGTACGAGTACGTCGATGTCACCGGCCGCGAAGCCGTCCGCCACTCTGAGCATCACCCGCAGGGGGATGTCCACCGCGGCGCGGATCGCCGCGAAGGTCGCACAGGACGGGGTGAGGCCGTCCGCCGCCATGTCGGTGACCAGCTCAAGCCGGTCCGCACCACCCGCCTGGGCAGCGACCGCGTCCTCCGCGTCGAGAGCGATCACCTCCAGGACTGCACGGTTGCTCATGGGAACCCAATCCTCCAGGAAGCAGCTATAGGTCTAGTCCAATGGCCAGCCTACGGGCCGAGCGGCCCAGGACACAGCCTCACCGCGCACGTGAAGATACGCGAGGTCAGAGGCGTGCCAGCCGACCGGACAGCCGGAATCCGCGCATCCATCACGGACCACTCTTGCGGATCGATAGGGGTAGGGGGTATACCTGAATCAGCACCGCATACCCCCTAGGGGTATAAATGATCCCTACCGAGGAGGCCCAGTGTCCGCGCAGACCGCAGCCACCACCGGCGCCACCGGTACCACCAGCACCGCTGGTACCGGCGCCGCAGAGGTCGAGCTCGCCATCGGCGGCATGACCTGCGCCTCGTGCGCGGCCCGTATCGAGAAGAAGCTCAACCGGATGGACGGGGTCGAGGCCACCGTCAACTACGCCACCGAGAAGGCCAGGGTCAGCTACCGGGGCGAGGACGTCTCCGTGCAGGACCTGATCGCCACCGTCGAGAAGACCGGGTACACCGCGCAGGAGCCCGCTCCCCCGGTGCGTGCGCAGGAGGCACCGGCCGAAACGGCCGAGGCCGACGAGCTCCGCCCGCTGCGGCAGCGGCTGATCACCTCGGTCCTGCTCGCGGTGCCGGTGATCGCGATGTCGATGATCCCGGCGCTCCAGTTCGACAACTGGCAGTGGCTCTCGCTGACCCTCGCCGCGCCCGTCGTCACGTACGCCGGCTGGCCCTTCCACCGGGCCGCGTGGACCAACGCCCGGCACGGCGCGGCCACCATGGACACCCTGGTCTCGGTCGGCACCTCCGCCGCGTTCCTGTGGTCGCTGTGGGCGCTCTTCTTCGGCACCGCCGGGATGACCGGCATGACGCACCCCTTCGAGCTGACCATCGGCCGCAGCGACGGCGCCGGGAACATCTACCTCGAAGCCGCCGCCGGAGTCACCGCGTTCATCCTGGCCGGGCGCTACTTCGAGGCCCGCTCCAAGCGGAAGGCGGGCGCCGCGCTGAAGGCCCTGCTCGAACTGGGCGCCAAGGAGGTCACCGTCCTGCGCGACGGCCGCGAGGTGACCGTGGACACGGCGGACCTCCAGGTCGGGGACCGCTTCCTGGTCCGGCCCGGCGAGAAGATCGCCACCGACGGCACCGTCGTCGAGGGCAACTCGGCGGTGGACGCCTCCATGCTCACCGGCGAGTCCGTCCCCGTCGAGGTCGGCATCGGGGACCCGGTGACCGGTGCCACGCTCAACGCGGGCGGCCGGCTCGTCATCGAGGCGACCCGGATCGGCTCCGACACCCAGCTGGCCCGGATGGCGAAGCTGGTCGAGGACGCGCAGAACGGCAAGGCGGCGGCCCAGCGGCTCGCGGACCGGATCTCGGCGGTGTTCGTCCCCGTGGTGATCCTGCTCGCGCTCGGCACGCTCGGCTTCTGGCTGGCCACCGGCTCGGGCCTGACGGCCGCGTTCACCGCCGCCGTCGCCGTACTGATCATCGCCTGCCCCTGCGCCCTCGGCCTCGCCACCCCCACCGCCCTCATGGTCGGGACCGGACGCGGCGCGCAGCTCGGCATCCTGATCAAGGGCCCCGAAGTCCTGGAGACCACCCGCCGCATCGACACGATCGTCCTCGACAAGACCGGCACCGTCACCACCGGCAAGATGACCCTCCAAGCCGTCCACACCACCCCCGGCACCGCCGAACCCGACGTCCTGCGCCTCGCCGGCGCCCTGGAACACGCCTCCGAACACCCCATCGCCCAGGCCGTCGCCACCGGAGCCACCGAACGCACCACCACCACCACCCCCCTCCCCGCCCCCGAGGACTTCACCAACGTCCCCGGCCTCGGCGTCCAAGGCGTCGTCGAGGGCCATGCCGTCCTCGTCGGCCGCGAACAGTTGCTGGCCAAGTGGGAGATCCGCCTCCCCGCGGAGCTGGCGCGCCGCAAGGCCGAGGCCGAGGCGGCGGGCCGTACGGCGATCGCGGTCGCCTGGGACGGCGAGGCGCGGGCGGTCCTGGAGGTGGCCGACGCGGTGAAGGACACCAGCGCCGAGGCGATCGTGCGGCTCCGTGCACTCGGTCTGACACCGATCCTGCTGACCGGTGACAACCGGGCGGTGGCGGAGTCGGTCGCGGCCGAGGTCGGCATCGAAGAGGTGTACGCGGAGGTCATGCCCGAGGACAAGGTCGACGTCGTCAAGCGCCTCCAGGCACAGGGCCGTTCGGTCGCGATGGTCGGGGACGGCGTGAACGACGCGGCCGCCCTCGCCCAGGCCGACCTGGGCCTCGCGATGGGCACCGGCACGGACGCGGCGATCGAGGCCGGAGACCTGACCCTGGTCCGGGGCGACCTGCGGGCCGCAGCCGACGCGATCCGGCTGTCGCGCAGGACGCTGGGCACCATCCGGACGAACCTGTTCTGGGCCTTCGCCTACAACGTGGCCGCCCTGCCGCTGGCCGCCGCCGGCCTGCTCAACCCGATGATCGCGGGTGCGGCCATGGCGTTCTCGTCGGTGTTCGTGGTCGGCAACTCGCTGCGGCTGCGGGGCTTCCGCGCCGCGGCGTGACCGATCGCGTCCCTCCCGCCCCCGGGCGGCCGGGGCTCAGCTCCCTCCGGGGAGCCGGGCCTGCGGCCGCCCTTCGGCGCGTCCGCGTGCGAGATGCTCTTCGAGCCGCGCCCGGACGTCCGGCCACTCCGCGGCGGTGACCGAGAAGACCGCGGAGTCCCGCAGCCGCCCGTCCTCACCCGGCGCCGACGACCGGGACCAGTTCCGCAGCACGCCCTCGAACCGGGCGCCCACCCGCTCGATCGCGGCCCGCGAACGGGCGTTGCGGGCATCGGTCTTCAGGTCGACCCGTTCCACGCCCCACGCCTCGAAGGCGTGCCGGAACAGCAGGTACTTCGACTCGGTGTTCACCCCCGTGCCCTGGGCGGACGCGCCGAGCCAGGTGTACCCGACCTCGATCGCGCTCAGGACGTCCTCGCCCAGCCAGTACCGGGGCTCCCAGTACGCCGTCGCTCCGACCGCCCGCCCGGACTCCCGGTCCACCTGCGCGTACGGGGCCATCATCCCGGACGCGGCACGGGCCAACTGTGCGTCGACGTACCCCTCGGCCTCGGCGGGACTTCCCGGCACCCAGGTGAACCCGTAGGAGCCGCGGTCCTCCCGCGCGGCCCTGAACAGATCCTCCGCATGCCGGTGCGCCAACGGTTCGAGGCGCACCCGCGCGCCTTCCAGAACCGGTCCCTCCAGCGTGAAACCCATGGCTCCCCCTTCGATCGGCAGCGCGGCCACCCGCCCCCGGGCCCGAAGGGTCCCAGAGGGACCGCGCCCTGTCGCGCGAATATCGCCTGCCGGACGGCCGCTCAACAGGGCGGCCGTATCGCCTTGTTGTCAGTGGCCGCGCTTAGGATTCCGGCATGATCAGCTGGATGCACGATTCGTTTCCCGGCCACGAGGTGAACCTCGTCCTCGCGCGTGGCCAGTCACTCGACGCCCTGACGGCCGGCCTGCGCGAGCTGGACCGCGAGCCGCTCGCCCACGGCGAGGCGGGCGGCTGGGCGTGGGCGGTGCACGACATGGTGGACGAGGGTTCCGAGGACTACGCGGAGGTCGACTACCGGCCCCTGTGCCCCGAGGGCACGGAGCTCGTGGTGTTCGTGACCGAGCCGTGCAGCGCGAAGGCGCACGGGCCCCAGTTCCACTACCTGCGCGACGGCGTCCCGACCCTGTACTTCAGTTTCGAGGACATCGGCCAGCGGCTGGGCGCGAACCCCGACTACATATCGGCGGAGCTCCTCGCCGCGAACCTCATCGGCCCGGATGCCGAGTGCGAGAAGTGGCACGCCGACGAGAGCCACCACTGCGACGAGCACGAGGACGGTGCGCGGGAGCGGCTGGTGAAGACGATCGCCGAGGCCTTCGCCCTGCCGTCGCCCCCGCTCGCACGTGAGGTGACGGCGAAGTGAACCCGATGGCTCCGAACACCTACCTCACCTACGCCAGGGGCCTGGACCTGCCCACCCTCACGGCCATCCACACCGAGGCGATGCTCCCCGTCCGCACGGCGGGCGAAGCGAACGGCTGGGCCTGGGTGACGCACGACGCGACCACCGTCAGCGGTGAGACGGTCACGTCCCTGGCCCGCGACATCACCGGTTTCCGCTACGCGGAGCGGTTCGGCGGGCCGGACCGGGTGGATACGGTCTTCCTGGCCTCCACCCCCGCGTGCGAGTGCCCGCACGGGCAGAACTACTCGATCCCGCACTGCGAGGACCACCCGTTCAACTACTCCTACAGCCGGGGCGGGTTCGAGCTGGACTACTTCAACATCGGAATGCGCCGCGAGGCGCACCGCAGTGGCGACCTGTTGATCCGGGGGCTGCTCGACGCCGGGATCGCCGGCCGGGAGACCCCCGTGTACGACACCGATCCGGCGTACAACGCCGACGGCTCGGTGACGTTGCGGATCATCACCGACCACTTCGGACTGCCCGCCGCGAACTGAGCGGCGCCCTGCGGCTCACCTCGCCGTGAGCACGAACCGCACCACCGTTCCCGGGGTCACCCGCGCCGCCCCGGCCAGCGCGGGTTCCGGGACGACGCCCACCACCGGGTAACCGCCCGTCGTCGGATGGTCGTTCAGGAACACCACCGGGCGGCCGTCCGGCGGGATCTGGACCGCACCGAGCACCATGCCCTCGCTGGGCAGCTCGCCCTGCCGGGCACGGTCCAGCGCGGGGCCCTCGGTACGCAGTCCGATCCGGTTGCTCTTCTCCGAGACGCGATACGCCGCGGTGGTGAGCGTGCGCAGTCCGGCGGAGGTGAACCAGGGGTGGCGGGGGCCGAAGACCACCGGGAGTACGAGTTCGGCGGGCACCCCCGGCCACGGCACCGCCGCCGCCTCTCCCGCCGCCTCCGGGTACCCGGCCGGCGGGGGCGGGCCGAGCGGCAGCACGTCGCCGTCGCTCAGGGGCGCCGGGCCGAGCCCGGAGAGCAGGTCGGCGGACCGGCTGCCGAGCACCGGCTCCGGTTCCAGGCCGCCCGCGAACGCCAGGTACGAGCGCAGCCCGTGCACGGCGGGGCCCGCGTCCAGCACCGCGCCCGCCGGTACGCGGACCGCCGCTCCCCACGCCACCGGCCGCCCGTCCACCGTCACCCGGCAGGGCGCACCGCCGACGACCGCCCGCACCGCGCGGTCCGGGCGGACCGCGCAGCCGGTGACGGTCGTCTCCAGGAGCGCCGCGGTGACGGGGTTGCCGGCCAGCCGGTTGGCGAGCCGGGCGGACGGCGTGTCCAGGGCCCCGGCCCGTCCCACCCCCAGGTGGGCGTGGCCGAAGCGTCCCTCGTCCTGCACGGTGGTCAGGGCCCCGGCGCGCACGACCTCGATGCCCGCGCTCACGCCTCCGCCCCAGAAGCCGGAGCAGAAGCCGAAGGCGTTCCCGTACCGGTACCTGTACCTGATCCCGTGCCCGCCTCGACGAAGCGGACGCGCGCCCCGGGCACCAGCAGTGCGGGTGGTTCGCGGTCCGGGTCCCACAGGGCGGCCGGGTCCGGCATCCGGCCGATCAGCTGCCAGCCGCCGGGGGACGGGCGCGGGTACACACCGGTGTACGGGCCTGCCAGGGCCACCGCACCGGCCGGGACCCGGGTGCGCGGGGTGGACCGGCGCGGCAGGTGGAGGTGGTCGGGCAGGCCCGTCAGGTAGCCGAAGCCGGGGGCGAACCCGCAGAAGGCGACCCGGAACTCCGTCCCGGAGTGGGTGGCGGCCACCTCGGCGGCCGCCACCCCCCACGCCTCCGCGACCTCGGCCAGGTCGGGGCCGTCGTACACGACGGGGATCTCCACCGCAGGACCGTCGGCCCGCCGCAGCGGCGGAACCCGCCAGGACGCCAGCTCACGGGCGAGTACGGCCGGGTCATGCGCGATGCCGTCCAGGAGCACCGTCCGCGCACCGGGCACCACCTCGCGCACGCCGGGCAGTTCACCGGCCGCGCGGCGCCGCAGCAGCTCCGCGTGGAAGGCTTCCGTCTCCTCGCCGGAGCCGAGCTCGACCAGCAGGGCGCCGGAGCCGGCGGCCAGCACGACCGGCGCCGGACCGTGCTCGGTCCGCTCCCCCTGCGGCGCCGTACTCACGCGAACGCCCGGACCGCGACGCCCGCCTCTTCGAGCGCCGCCCGGACCCGCCGGGCGATCGCCGCCGCTCCGGGGGTGTCGCCGTGGACGCACAGGGAGCGGGCCGCCACCGCGATCCGGCCGCCGTCGGCCGCGATCACGCTCCGGTCCACCGCGATCCCGACGCTGCGGCGCACCACCTCGTCCGCGTCGTGCACGACCGCGTCCGGCTCGGTGCGTGGGACGAGCGTGCCCTGCGGGGTGTACGCGCGGTCCGCGAAGGCCTCCTCGACCGCCGTCAGCCCCGCGTCGGCGGCCCGTGCGAGCAGCCGGGAGCCGGGCAGCCCGAGGACGGCCGGGCTGCCGCCCGCCAGCCGGACGCCCTCGATCACCGCGCCCGCCTGCTCGTCGTCGTGGACCGCGCGGTTGTAGAGGGCGCCGTGCGGCTTGACGTACGAGACGGTGGTCCCGGCCGCCTCGGCGAAGACCCGCAACGCGCCGATCTGGTAGGCCACTTCGGCGGCCAGCTCGCCGGACGGGACGTCCATGGAGCGGCGGCCGAACCCGGCCAGGTCGCGGTACGAGACCTGCGCGCCGATCCGTACGCCCCGTTCGGCCGCCGTGTCGCAGACCCGCCGCATCACCGAGGGGTCCCCCGCGTGGAAGCCGCACGCCACGTTGGCGCTGGTCACGCACGCGAGGAGCGCCTCGTCGTCGGTGAGCGACCAGCGCCCGAACCCTTCGCCGAGATCCGCGTTGAGGTCCATGGGAGCGGCCGGGGACGACGCGTCCCCCGGGTCCGCCGGATTCATCAGATTCGTCACGAAGCGCACGTTAGCCTCTGCGCGCACGGGAAGGGCGGGTTCAGAACACGGACAGCTCGCTCTCCTTCACACCCTCAAGCTCGTACCGCGTCCCCACCAGTGGCCGGTCCGCGTACAGCCGGATCAGCGTCGCCCCGTCGCCCCGGTACCGGCCGGGGGCGCGGCCCTCCTGCTCGGTGCCGATGGTCAGCTCGTCGCCGCCGTCCTCCAGCCGGGCGATCAGCAGCGGCGTCTTTCGGCGCCGGGCGAACGGGGCCAGGAGCCTGAGCGCGTGCGGCAGCCCGTCGCCCCGGTAGGCCCCTTCGAGCCCCCACGCCTCGCGTACGTCCCCGGCGTGGATCCACTCCCCGAGGGCCACCCCGTCCAGCACCCCGCCCGCCTTGGCGATCGCGGCCCCTGCCTCCGCCATCCCCTGCTCCAGCTCGTCCACCACCTGCGCGTTCGTCCAGCCGGCCCGCTCGGCGATGTCGCGGTCGTTGCACTCGGGGCTGAAGACGTCCGGCTCGAAGCGGCTCTCCACCACCCGGTTCAGCACGGAACCGCAGTGCGCGAGTACGTGCCGCACCGTCCAGCCGGGACACGCGGTGCGCAGGGCGAAATCGCTGTCGCCGGCGGAGCGCAGCAGCGGGAGGAGGGCGTCGCGCTCGGTGCGCAGGAGGAGACCGGGCAGCTCGGGATCGCGTTCGAGGTCATGTGCGGTGTCGCGTTCGTCAGCCATGCCCCCAGCCAACCATCCCGCGCCCCGGCCGACTTGGCGTTCGGCGGACGAGCGGCCCGCGCTTCGGCGGTGGGCGAGGTCGTAACCTCGGAGTCATGGACGACGACACCGCTCAGGCCCGCCGCCGCAGCCCCGACGACGCGCTGCGGCGCCGCTGGCGCGACTGCCTGGTCCGCGCCCGGGGCGGCGCCGAGGGCCCGGACCCGCTGCCGTACGCCGACAACCTGCTGGCGCGCTGGGCCGAGCCCCAGCGCAAGTACCACTCGACCGCCCATCTGACGGCGGTCCTGGACCACGTGGACACGCTCGCCGCCCATGCCGCGGACGCCGACGCCGTACGGCTCGCCGCCTGGTTCCACGACGCGGTCTACCGCCCCGACCGCTCCGGGAACGAGGAGCGCAGCGCCGTCCTCGCCGAGCGCGCGCTGCCCGAGGCCGGGGTGCCCGCCGCGACGGCCGCCGAGGTGGCCCGGCTGGTCCGGCTCACGGTCACGCACGACCCGGCCGCCGGCGACCTGAACGGCGAGGCGCTGTGCGATGCGGACCTGGCGGTCCTGGCGTCGTCACCGAAGGACTACGCGCAGTACGCGGCCCAGGTGCGCGAGGAGTACGGCTTCGTGCCGGACGACGCGTTCCGGGAGGGGCGGGCGGCCGTGCTGCGGCAGCTCCTGGAGCTGCCGAGGCTGTTCCGTACACCGCACGGGGCGGCCGAGTGGGAGTCGGGGGCCCGGCACAACCTGCGCACGGAGCTGGCGCTGCTCGCGCGCTGAGCGGACCCAGGGGCAGGTCACCGGGCCGGCGAGCCGCTCGGACCGGCCGGCCGCCCGGTCACCCGGCCGGGAATGCGACAGGTGTACTCACTGTTGAGATGTGTCATGCCTGACTCTGCCGCTCGCCGCTCGCGCATGCCCCTGGCCGTATACATACTCGGCCTCTCCGTCTTCGCCCTCGGCACCAGCGAGTTCATGCTCTCCGGACTGCTGCCGCCCATCGCCGACGACATGAACGTGTCGATCCCGCGCGCCGGGCTCCTCATATCCGCCTTCGCGATCGGCATGGTGGTGGGCGCCCCGCTGCTCGCCGTCGCGACGCTGCGGCTGCCGCGCCGCACCACTCTCATCTCGCTGATCTCGGTCTTCGGGCTCGGCCAGATCGCGGGCGCGCTCGCGCCTACGTACGAGATCCTCTTCGCGTCCCGGGTGGTCAGCGCCTTCGCGTGCGCCGGGTTCTGGGCCGTGGGTTCCGCCGTCGCCATCGCGATGGTCCGGGTCGACCAGCGGGCCCGCGCCATGGCCGTGATGATCGGCGGGCTGTCCATCGCCAACGTGCTCGGGGTGCCGCTGGGCGCCTTCCTCGGGGAGAACCTCGGCTGGCGGTCGGCGTTCTGGGCGGTCGGCGTGGCCTCCGTGATCGCCCTGGTCGGGGTGGCGACGCTGATTCCGCGTATCCCGGTACCGGCCCAGAAGCCGCAGCTGAAGCGGGAGGTGGGCATCTACCGCGACCGGCAGGTGTGGCTGTCCATCACGATCACCGCGCTCTCGGCGGGCGGGGTGTTCTGTGCGTTCAGCTACCTCGCGCCGGTGCTCACGGACGTCGCCGGGCTGGACTCCGGCTGGGTGCCCGCCGTCCTCGCGCTGTTCGGGGTCGGTGCGCTGATCGGTACGACGGTCGGCGGCCGGGTCGCGGACGCGCACCTCTTCGGGGTGCTGCTGAGCGGCATCACCGCGTCCACGGTCTTCCTGGCGGCGCTGGCGCTGTTCGCCTCCAACCAGGTCGCCGTGATCGTGCTCTCGTTCCTGCTGGGCCTGTCGGCGTTCTACACGGCCCCCGCTCTGAACGCCCGGATGTTCAACGTCGCGGGTGCCGCCCCCACGCTGGCCGGTGCGACGACCACCGCCGCGTTCAACAGCGGCAACACCGGTGGGCCCTGGCTGGGCGGCGCGGTGATCGACGCGGACTTCGGGTTCGCGGCGACCGCGTGGGCGGGTGCGGCGATGACCGTGCTGGCGCTGGTGGCCGTGGTCCTCTCGCTGCGGCTGGCGCGCGACCGGGGCTCGTCGTCGCGACTGGTGACGGGCTCGCCGGCCGCCGCGTCGCTGGACGAGGCGGCGCGGTCCGCGCCCTCGACGGCCCTCTGAAGGCGGGCGGCGGGGCGGCCGCCACGAACGTGTGGCTCTCGATGGGCGGTCATCGAGCGATCTACCCTTGTCATTGATGTCAAGGTGGTGCCGAACGCGCTGCCGACAGCTGTGACCAGCAAGTGAGAGGTCGTGCGGTGATGCGTATTGGTGAGCTGGCCAAGGCCACTGGGGCCAGTTCCCGGGCGCTTCGCTACTACGAAGAACAGCGACTGATCCTCTCGGATCGCAGTCCGAGCGGGCAGCGGCTCTATTCAGAGGAGGCGATCGAGCGGGTGCGCTGGATCCAGGCTCTCTACCGCGCGGGCCTGAACAGCAGGACGATCGTCGACCTGCTCCCCTGCTCGCCCGCCGGTGTCACGGCGGAGCCCGTGGCCGACCGCCTCGTGGTCGAGCGCGATCGCATTGATGCCCAGGTGAGGGAGCTCATGAGCACCAGGGACCGGCTCGACGCACTGATCACCACCGCGATGGACCCGCACCCAGGCTGCGAACCCCCCGCGCCCCCCTCCGTCTGATTGCTCACTGCGGCTCTCCGGGCCCACGATTTGCCCTTGACGTCAACGTCAGGGTTTAGCGTCGGGAGACATCGGCAGGATGCCGGCGGCAACGTTCGCCGCCACCCGTATGACGTGTTCCCCAGGAGATGACCATGAGCGAAGCGTTCGGTTTCCGTGAGTTCGGCGGCCCACAGACCCAGGAGTTCTTCGACCGGCCGGACCCGGTTCCCGGCCCGACGGAAGTCCTGATCCGTGTAACAGTCGCAAGCGTGAACCCTTCCGACTACAAGCTGCGCTCCGGCCTAGCACCGGCCATGTACGAGGGGCGGCCCTTCCCGCAGGTACTGGGAGGAGAAGCGACCGGTGTCGTGCTATCGGTGGGAGCCGACGTAGAGGGACTGGCCGTGGGCGACACCGTGTTCGGGTCCGCGCTCACCGGAGCCGGAACCTACGCGAGGACCACAGTCCTGCACGGGAGCTACACCGCGCGTAAGCCCGCCGAACTTCGCGACGACTGGGCCGCGACGATCCCCGTCGCGGTGACCACCGCCGTGGACGCGCTGGACCAGCTTGCTCTGCCCCGCGGGGCGACGGTACTGATCAATGGTGTTGGAGGAGGCGTCGGGCTGGTAACCGCTCAAGTTGCCCGCGACAGGGGCATGCGCGTCCTCGGCACCGGCAGCACGGCCAAGCGCGGCGCAGCCGAAGCGGTCGACGTGACCTTCGCCGACTACAGCGACGCAGACCTTCCCGCCCGGTTGTGCGCCCTGGCGCCGGAGGGAATCGACGCTCTGGTGGACCTCGTGGGCGGGGACTCCCTGCGCACGCTCGCACCGCTGGTCGATGATCCCGCACGCGTACTCTCTGTCACCGACCCGGCCGTCGTCGAGCTCGGCGGAGCGATGGTGGTCCGACGCGGGGAACGTGCCGACCTGGAACGTGCGGCTGCGCTCCTCCTGGAAGGGAACATCGATCCCCACGTCGTCGCAACCTACCCATTCTCCCGGGCAGCCGATGCACTGGCTCTCGTAGAGAGCGGACACTCGCTTGGCAAGGTCGTCATCGACATGACAGCCACCTGATCCTGCTTTTGAGGGCCGGGCGGAACGTTGGCCGGCCGGGCTCCCCCTGCCCGGGTGAGAGGGCGGATCATCATCGCGACTGCCGTCCACCGCCCGTGCCGATGCCCGATCGCAGTGGGTGAGGGGCGAGGAACGCACGGCTCTCCTGGTTCTCTTTCCCGCCGCGCTTCTGTTTCCCGCCGCACTTCGTCATTCCCGTGCTTCGTTTTCCTGCGCTTCGTTTCCCTGTGCCGTTCAAAGACTGTTGATCTCCTGGTTGCAGAGTGTCGCACCGACCGTCTGTTTACGGGGAGTTGACATCCAGGAGCAAGAGAAGGAAACAGGACGAACGGCCGAAGCCGGTATTTGTGGACGCGACGCCCGGCACGGCCACGGAGAGTTGCAGGCCGAATCATCCGAACTGCCGCCTCCGGAAAGGAGATTAACTGGAGGGCTCGACAAAGGACCGGGGGATTCCGCCCCCGATCCGGCAACTTGTTATCGGATTTCCGGAATTGGGGGGGTACCCGAACACGGCCACCCGAGCCGTAGGCGCTATCCCGGTGCCGGCCGGCCCTTCGGGCGGCGCAGGCCCGCCTCGGTGATGCGGCGGACCAGCTCCTTCGAGCCGATCTGCCGGGCGCCGGCCCGCACGGCGTCCTCGTACCGGGCCTCCGGCACGTCGTAGTGGTCCCGCTCGAAGGCCCGCTCCGGGCAGCCGATCGACGCCGCGAAGGCGTGCAGCTCGTCGAACGACTCGTCGCTGACCAGGTGCGACCAGAGCCGCCCGTGGCCCGGCCAGTCCGGCGGATCGATGTAGACGGTCACGGCCGCCGTATCCCGCCGAGCGCACCGACCGGGGCGACCGCGACGGCGGCCTTCGTGCAGACCCAGTGCGGGTCCGGGCCCAGCTCCGGTTCGACGTCGAGCGCGTGCGGGTCGCCCGAGTCGCAGACCGGGCACAGCGGCCAGCGGCCGTACTGCTCCAGGAGCGCGTCCTGGACGTCCTGGGCGACCAGGCCGACGACGAATTCCACCCCCTGCGGCCACTGCTCGACCCACCAGCGGCGGTGCGTCACCGCGTCCTCGACCATCGAGACGATCTGCGCCTGAGCCACGTCTCCGGCGGCGAGGTCGGCCATGACGAGTGCGCGGGCGGTGTGCAGCGCCTGCTCCAGGGGATTCAGCTCCATCCCTCCATTGTCCACCTGCGCGCGCCGGAGCCTCCCGCCGCCAGAGGTCAGGACCAAAGAGGGGTTGACGGACCCGGGTCCTGAAAATATCTTTCAAATGTGACCAATGACCTGAAGGAAAGTTTCAGCACTGATTCGCCGCCCGCCCCGGCCGCCCTCGCCGCCAAGGTGCGCACGCTCGCGCCGTCCATGACCCGCTCCATGCAGCGGGTCGCCGAGGCGGTCGCGGGCGATCCGGCCGGCTGCGCCGCGCTGACGGTCACCGGTCTCGCCGAGCTCACCGGCACCAGCGAGGCCACGGTGGTCCGCACCGCCCGCCTCCTGGGCTACCCCGGCTACCGCGACCTGCGCCTCGCGCTCGCCGGTCTCGCCGCCCACCAGCAGTCCGGCCGGGCGCCCGCCGTCACCGCCGACATAGCGGTCGACGACCCGATCGCGGACGTGGTCGCCAAGCTCGCCTACGACGAGCAGCAGACCCTCGCGGACACGGCCGCCGGGCTCGACACCGTGCAGCTCGGTGCCGCCGTGGCCGCCGCCGCGACCGCCCGCCGGATCGACATCTACGGGGTCGGCGCCTCCTCGCTCGTCGGCCAGGACCTGGCCCAGAAGCTGGCCCGGATCGGCCTGATCGCGCACTCCAACATGGACCCGCACCTCGCGGTCACCAACGCCGTGCAGCTGCGCGCCGGTGACGTGGCCATCGCGATCACGCACTCCGGCTCTACCGGTGACGTCATCGAGCCGCTGCGGGTCGCCTTCGACCGGGGCGCGACGACGATCGCGATCACCGGCCGCCCCGACGGGCCGGTCACGCAGTACGCCGACCACGTGCTGACCACGTCCACGGCCCGCGAGAGCGAGCTGCGCCCGGCGGCCATGTCGAGCCGTACGAGCCAGCTCCTGGTTGTCGACTGCTTGTTCATCGGGGTCGCACAGCGCACCTATGAGACGGCCGCCCCGGCCCTCGCCGCGTCCTACGAGGCGCTGGCCCACCGCCACAACCCCCGCACCCGCTGACGGCCGCCGACCCGCCCGCGTAACGCACCGCACCCGCACCCGCACCCGCACCCGCACCCGCAGAACCGTACGAGTTCAAGAAAGCAGAGCCGCTCTCCATGACCTCCATCACCGACGCCGACGCCACCGCCCCCGACGGATACGGCGAGCTGCGCGCCCAGCTCGAAACCCTCACCACCGAGGCCTTCCGCCCCGAGCTGGCCGACATCGACCAGCTGGCCACCGCGGAGATCGCCCGGATCATGAACGGCGAGGACCGGACCGTCCCCGCCGCCGTCGCCGCCCGGCTGCCCGAGATCTCCGCCGCGATCGACGCCACCGCGGCGCGCATGGCCCGCGGCGGCCGGCTGATCTACGCGGGCGCCGGCACCGCGGGCCGCCTCGGCGTGCTGGACGCCAGCGAGTGCCCGCCCACCTTCAACACCGACCCCGCCGACGTGGTCGGTCTGATCGCGGGCGGCCCGTCCGCGATGGTCACCGCCGTCGAGGGCGCCGAGGACAGCAAGGAGCTGGCCGCCGCCGACCTGGACGCGCTGGGGCTCACCGCCGATGACACCGTCGTCGGCATCTCCGCCTCCGGCCGCACGCCGTACGCGATCGGTGCCGTCGAGCACGCCCGCGCCGAGGGGGCCCTGACCATCGGCCTGTCCTGCAACGCGGACTCCGCGCTGGGCGCCGCCGCCGAGCATCCCGTCGAGGTCGTCGTCGGCCCGGAGCTGCTCACCGGCTCCACCCGGCTCAAGGCGGGCACGGCCCAGAAGCTCGTCCTCAACATGCTCTCGACGATCACGATGATCCGGCTCGGCAAGACGTACGGAAACCTCATGGTCGACGTCCGCGCCTCCAACGAGAAGCTGCGTGCCCGCTCCCGGCGGATCGTCTCGCTGGCCACCGGCGCCTCGGACCAGGAGATCGAGGCCGCGCTCGCCGCCACCGACGGCGAGGTGAAGAACGCCATCCTGACCATCCTCGGCCAGGTCGACGGCCCCACCGCCGCCACGCTGCTGTCCGCCTCGGACGGCCACCTGCGCGCCGCCCTCGCCGCCGCCCCCCGCACCACCTAGACCCTCCCCTCTCCCCGCACAGCAAGGCACCACGCACCATGGCTACAGAAGACAAGAACCGCGCCACTGCCGCCGCGATCCTTCCGCTCGTCGGTGGCGCCGCGAACGTCAGCTCCATCGCCCACTGCATGACCCGGCTCCGGCTGGGCCTGCACGACCGCTCGCTCGTGCAGGACGATGCGCTGAAGGCCGTCCCCGCCGTCATGGGCGTGGTCGACGACGACACGTACCAGATCGTTCTCGGTCCCGGTACGGTCGCCCGCGTCACGCCGGAGTTCGAGAAGCTCGTCGAGGAGGGGCGGGCCGCGACCCCGGCGGCCGCCCCCGCCCCGGCCTCCGGGGCCCCGCTCGGCGCGGAGGAGCTGGCCGCGCAGGGGGCCGGGATGAAGGCGGCCAGGAAGGCGAAGAACGCCACCCCGTTCAAGCTGTTCCTGCGCAAGATCGCCAACATCTTCGTCCCGCTGATCCCGGCCCTGATCGGCTGCGGCATCATCGCGGGGCTGAACGGCCTGCTGGTCAACCTGGAGTGGCTGCCCTCGGTCACCCCGGCACTGGCGGCGATGGCGTCCGGTTTCATGGCGCTGATCGCGGTCTTCGTCGGCTACAACACGGCGAAGGAGTTCGGCGGTACGCCGATCCTCGGCGGTGCGGTCGCGGCCATCATCGTCTTCCCGGGCGTCGCGAACATCGAGGCGTTCGGCCAGAAGCTCTCCCCCGGCCAGGGCGGCGTCCTGGGCGCCCTGGGCGCGGCGGTGCTCGCGGTGTACGTGGAGAAGTGGTGCCGGCGCTGGGTCCCGGAGGCGCTGGACGTCCTGGTCACCCCGACCCTGACGGTCCTGATCTCCGGCCTGGTGACGATCTTCGGCCTGATGTACGTGGCCGGTGAGGTGTCCACCGCGATCGGTACGTTCGCCAACTGGCTGCTGTCCAACGGCGGCGCGGGCGCGGGCCTGGTCCTCGGCGGGTTCTTCCTCCCGCTGGTCATGCTGGGCCTGCACCAGGCGCTGATCCCGATCCACACCACGCTGATCGAGCAGCAGGGCTACACCGTCCTGCTGCCGATCCTCGCCATGGCCGGTGCCGGCCAGGTCGGTGCGGCCATCGCGGTCTACTTCCGTCTCCCGCGCAACGAGTCGATCCGCAAGACGATCAAGTCCGCGCTGCCCGCAGGGTTCCTGGGCGTCGGGGAGCCGCTGATCTACGGTGTCTCGCTGCCGCTGGGGCGCCCGTTCATCACGGCGTGCGTGGGCGGTGCGTTCGGCGGAGCGTTCGTCGGCTTCTTCAACCAGCTCGGTGACGCGGTCGGCTCCACCGCGATCGGCCCGTCCGGCTGGGCCCTGTTCCCGCTGCTCGACGGCAACCACGGGCTGGGCGCGACGATCGCGATCTACGCGGGCGGCCTGGTCGTCGGCTACCTGGCCGGCTTCGTCGCCACGTACTTCTTCGGCTTCAGCAAGGACCTGCTGACGGAGTTCAACGTGTCGCAGGAACCGGCGGTCTCCCCGGCGACAGCGCCGGAGCCGTCCACCGCGACGACCTCCCCCGCACCGGCCAAGGCCCCGGCCGGGGTCTGAACCGTCGAGTGACACCAGGGCGGCACCCGGTTCCGGGTGCCGCCCTCCTCGCTGCCCGGCCGGGTCGGACACCGGCGAGCGCCACCACCGGCATCCGCTCGCGGACGCCGGTCCCTCACAGTTCGATGTCGCTGAGCTGGTGGTCCATCGCGCGTTCCACCGCGCTCAACGGGATGTCGGGGCGCACCCGTTCCAGGTCGCGCGGGTGCGGGGGCGCGTCCTCGGGTACGTGGACCCATATCGAACCGGCCCCGATGAGCGCGCGGTAGACGCAGCGCACCATGCGAGCGCCCAGTTCGAACCATGAACGACGCATATGCGGGCTCAGCTCCCCTGCCACCGGAACGGACTGCCGAGCCTTCCGCACTCCTCCTGAGCGCCGCTAAAGAGCCCCGGGGCCGCAGGCGCGTGAGAACTTCACGCCCCACTGATGACAGGGGCACTGCCTGGCACAACGCGCCTCTCGCAGAATCATCACAACGGAACGCAGGCCATTCCCTGACGAAGAAAAGGATCGTGAATCCATGGACAGCGTCATATCGAACGGCGTTCAGAGCCTCGACGAGATCACCGCACAGTCCACCGGTTCCTCCGGCCAGAAACTGGTGATCGAGCATCTCGACCTCGTCTCGGACCAGCACATCGCACTGCTGAGCTGGTGCATTCGCACCGAGCCGCTCGGACAACTCTCGGCATGACGGGGCGGGGGGCAAGGGACGTCCGGGCGGCACTGCCGGACGACACCGCACTGGTGGGGTTCAAGCGCCATCTGCGCCCGACCGTCATCCCGGGGGAGGCGACGTACCTGGTGTCCCCCCGGAATGTCACGGCGCTGTACGGCGCCCATGCCGAAGTGCTGGTGCCGTTGCTCGACGGCACCAGGAGCATCCGCTCCGTGCTGCACGCCGCGGCACCGGAGCTGACCGCCGAGGAGGCCGGCACCTCGTTGCAGGCTCTGACCGGCTCGGGGCTGCTGAGCTTCCGCCCCGCGCCGTCGGAGGGCGACCCCGATCCCCTCGGCGACCCGGTGGCCGAGGCGTACTGGGACCTGGCCGGCCTCGACGGCGGCCGGGCCTCGGCGGAACTGGCCGCCGCCAGCGTGCGGATCGTGACGGTGGGCGACCTGGACACCGGGGCGGTGGAGGACGCCTGCCGGGACTCCCGGATCGCGGTGGCGCCCCCCGGCTCCGCCGCCGGGCTCTCCCTTGTCCTGTGCGACGACTACCTGGCGCCCGGGCTGCGTGAGGTGGACGCCGCACACCGGGCGAGCGGCACGCCGTGGCTGATCGCCAAGGTGTCCGGTGCGGATCCGTGGGTGGGTCCGGTCTTCCGGCCCGGCCGCGGCCCGTGCTGGTCCTGCCTCGCGGTCCGGCTGCGCGGCCACCGCGGCTCGGAGTGGCCCGTGCGGCGCGCGCTGAGCCTGGACGGCCCGCTCGCCCGGCCGTCGGCCTCCCTGGCGGCCGGGCGCGCCGTCGCCGCGCACATCGTGGTGCTCGAAACGGCAAAGTGGCTGGCCGGAATGCGCTATCCCTCGCAGGATCTCGTCCACACCCTGGACACACTCTTGCTCCGGGTCGCCACCCACCCCGTGAGCAGGCTGCCGCAATGTGCGGTCTGCGGCGATCCGGGTCTGGTCGCACGGACCGTACGCGCGCCCTTCCGGCCCGTGTCGCGGCTGAAGGCCGAGCAGGAGCTGGGCGGCGACCGCGCGCTGACCCCCGACGAGATGCTCGACCGGTACGGGCATCTGGTCAGCCCGGTCACCGGGATCGTCAAGGAGATCCGGCGTGCCCCGCACACCCCGGACTTCGTCGCCAGTTACCTCTCGGGCCACAATCTCGCCGTCAGCCCCCACACCCTCGCCGGGCTCCGCGCCGGACTGCGCGCACTCAGCGGCGGCAAGGGCCTCACCAGCACGGAGGCCCGGACAAGTGCCCTGTGCGAGGCGGTGGAACGCTTCAGCGGCACCCGGCAGGGCGACGAGCCGGTGGTGCGGGACAGCTACCGGGCGCTGGGGCCGGTGGCCGTACACCCCAACTCCTGCCAGCTGTACGACGAGAGGCAGTACCGGAACCGGGACGTGTGGAACCGGGGCCGCTCCCATTTCCAGTACGTGCCCCGGCCGTTCGACGAAGACATGCCGACCGACTGGACACCGGTGTGGTCGCTGACGGGGCAGACGCAACGGTTGCTGCCCACCTCGATGCTCTACTTCGGCAACGGCTCGACCGCCGACGACGCGAGCACCCGCGACGGCCTGCTGGCCGATTCCAACGGCAACGCCGCGGGCAGCAGCCCCGAGGACGCCCTGGTCCAGGGGTTCCTGGAGTTGGTCGAGCGGGACGCGGTCGCGCTGTGGTGGTACAACCGCACACGGCAGCCGGCCGTCGACCTCGACGCCTTCGACGCGCCCTACGTCCGGCGCATCCGGGACGGCTACCGCAGGATCGACCGCGACCTGTGGGTGCTGGACCTGACTTCGGACTTCGGGATCCCGGTCATGGTGGCGCTGTCACGGCGCAACGACAAGCCCGCCCAGGACGTGATCTTCGGATTCGGGGCGCACTTCGACCCACGAACGGCGCTGCGACGGGCACTGACCGAAATGGGCCAGCTGCTGCCGGCGGTTTCCATGGCCAGGGGCGACGGCACGGGCTACGCCCTCGACGATCCGGAGCTGTGTACCTGGTGGCGCACAGCCACCGTTGACAATCAGCCATATCTGCAACCGGACCCAGGCATCAGGGCACGGAAACCGGCCAGTTGGCCCTTCGCACCGCGCGCCGACTTGCTCACCGACGTGGAAGCCATCACCCGGCTCGTGCAGGCCCGCGGCATGGAACTGCTGGTCCTGAACCAGACTCGCCCCGACCTGGACATGCCTGTGGTCAAGGTCATAGTGCCGGGCATGCGGCACTTCTGGGCCAGACTCGGACCCGGTCGCCTGTACCAAGTGCCGGTTGATTTAGGAAGGTTGAGCGAGCCAACTACTTACGGGGAACTCAACCCCATTCCGCTCTTCGTCTGAGACGGAATCCAGCCACACCACCTCGACCTCTTCCCATATGATCCCCAAAAAACGCACACATTTGCGAAAGAGGAGGCTGTGGGAACGGAACCGAGCGTCGCGTCCGGCGAAAGAGAACGCCACCCGGAGGTACACGCCTACAGGCATATTCCACGTGAACACGGCAAGAACCTTCCGGGTCCCGTGCTGGCGCGGGTAATCCTCCGGGTGGTCGTGCTGAGTTATCTGATCATCACCGCGCTGAATATCTTCGCCGCCGATCTCTCCACGGGCGTCAAATCCCTCGGCGTCGCCGTGCTCACCGCGGTCTTCGTGATCCAGCTCGTCCACTCGACGCCGGACGCCAACCGCGCGTCGGTCCCGCGCAAGTGCCTCACCCTGGGCACCCAGGCCCTGCTCACGTATCTGCCGGTCCTGCTCTTCGGCGCGCAGTGGGGGTCGATGGCCGGCTTCCTGGCCGGTTCGCTGCTGCTCATGCTGCCGCCGCGTCTCGGCTGGACCCTGTACGGCCTGGTGGGCGTCACCATGTTCGTACCGCCCCTGCTGCTCGGCCTTTCGCCGGTGGACGCCTTCTACGCGGGGATGAGCACGCTCCTGACCGGTCTCGTCGTCTACGGGCTCACGCGCCTCGCCGAGCTGATCCAGGAGCTGCACAGCGCCCGCGACGAGGTCGCCCGTATGGCGGTGACGCAGGAGCGGCTGCGGTTCTCCCGGGACCTGCACGACCTGCTCGGGTACAGCCTGTCCGCAATCACGCTCAAGAGTGAGTTGATCCACCGGCTGATTCCGATGCAGCCCGACCGGGCCGTGGCGGAGGTCGAGGACGTCCTCGGCATCTCCCGGCAGTCCCTGGCCGATGTCCGCAGGGTCGCCAGCGGCTTCAGGGACATGTCGCTGCCCCAGGAGATCGAGACCGCGGAATCCGTGCTGATGGCCGCCAATGTGGACGTCGAGGTCAAAGGAGCGATCTGCGACGTCAGCCAGCAGATCGAGAACGTACTGGCGGCGGTACTGCGCGAGGCGGTGACCAACGTCCTGCGTCACAGCGAGGCCCAGAGGTGCGTCATCGAGGCCTCGCAGAGGGCGGGAAGCGTCCGGCTCTCGGTGCTCAACGACGGTACGGACCCCCTGCACCGCGACCCGTCGCCGCACAGCGGGAGCGGCCTCGGCAACCTTCAGCTGCGGCTGCGCGAGGTCGGCGGCAGCCTCGCCTCCGGGCTGGCGGCCGACGGCGGGTTCCACGTGCGGGCGGAGGTTCCCACGGCGTGAACAGGCCAGGGCCCCGGCGCCGCGAAACCGTTCGGATCATGGAGTAGGACCCTCCGTATACAGGCGGCCGGCAACGCAGAGCAAGCATGTGAATCCCGCCACGAATCCCGGGGCCGGATGCCGTACGATCGCCCCGCGTGAGGCGCGGGGGAGCGCCGCCGGAGAACGGGGGACGCGTGATTCGTATTCTGCTGGCCGAAGACATGAACATGGTTCGCGGCGCCTTGGTCGCGCTGCTGGATCTCGAGGATGACTTCGAGGTCGTCTGCGAACTCGAGCGCGGCGACGAGATCGTGGCAGGCGCCCTGAAGCACCGGCCCGACGTCGCCGTCATCGACATCGACCTGCCGGGCATGGACGGCCTCACCGCGGCAGCCGAACTGCGGGAGCGGATGCCGCAGTGCCACACCCTGATCCTGACCAGCCTCGGCCGGCCGGGCACACTGCACCGTGCCATCGGGGCCCAGGTGGCGGGATACCTCCTCAAGGACGCCCCGCCCAGAGAACTCGCCAGCGCAGTCAGACGAGTGGCGGCCGGACACCGGGTCGTCGATCCCCAACTGGCCGTCTCCGCCTGGGGCGTCGGCCCCAATCCGCTGACCCTCCGGGAAACCGAGGTGCTCCGGCTGGCGGCGAAGGGCGCGGAGCCTCCGGAGATCGCGGCCGCGCTCCACCTGTCGACCGGAACCGTACGGAACTACCTGACGACCGTCATCGCGAAGCTGAACGCCCGCAATCGGGTCGACGCCATTCTGATCGCGCAGGAGTCGGGCTGGCTGCTGTGAACGGCCTCACGCACCGGGGTTCCCGCGGCTGCTGAAAGCGCCCGGGTCGCCCTCGGCCGGGGCAGCCGCCCAGTCCTGCTCCTCGTCCCGCACCGGCGCCACCATGCCGGCCGCCGCCAGGTATTCGAGGATGGCCTTCGTCACCTCGGCCGGCAGCGGCAGCGCGGCCGAGGCCGCGTCCGGGGTGATCGGCCACGCGAGCAGGCCGACGACCCACACCGCTTCCGGGCGGTGCAACTGCACCCGGTGCGGTGACCCGACGGCCTCCAGGACGAACCCGGCCTTCTCCAGGGTGAGGGAGACCCCTCCGGGCAGCCTCAGTAATCGCCGGTCCGGAACGCCCACGGGCGTGAAGACCGCGTGCCTGGACCTCGCGGACACCGAAAGCAGCGGGCCGTTGCGGTCGGTGATCATCCCCAGGGTCCGCACGATGAGGTGGGACAGCGCTCGCAGGGTCGGCAGCACCACGAGGTACGTGCCGCCCGCGCTCTCCGTGCCCTCGGACCGGTCGTCGATGTTCGCCAGGAGGACCGGCCCGAGCTCCATCCGCCGCAGCGCCTCGCGGATCAGGGGGCCCGGCCGGCGTACCCGCTCCGTGCCCAGTCGGCCCCGGAGCACGAGATCTTCCCCGGTCTCGTCGGCTTCGACCAGGACGTCCTCGTGCAGCGACCACAGATCGACTGTGTGACGCCCGGTGGGCTGCGCCATGGCGTCCCCTTCCGTCAACTCGAGACTCCCTCGATTCTGACTCCGTGCACGTCCCGTTCACAGCCACGAGGCCACGTGCCTGGCGTGAAGATCTCATACCGGGCGGCCGGAAACCGGGCGCTTTGGCAGGTCACAAGTGCGCATTCCTACGGTGCGACCTGCAGGGCGACAGCAGAGTCCGAGGGAAGGGAGGGCGGCCGGTGGCCGTTCAGACGACTGAGCGTGCGGGAGAACCGCCGCGAAGGCACGCGGTGGAAAAGACGGTCCGCCGTCTGGACCGGGTGATCATCCGTTTCGCGGGTGACTCCGGTGACGGTATGCAGCTCACGGGTGACCGGTTCACCTCGGAGACCGCTTCCTTCGGGAACGACCTCTCCACCCTGCCGAACTTCCCCGCCGAGATCCGCGCCCCCGCAGGCACCCTGCCCGGCGTCTCCTCGTTCCAGCTGCACTTCGCCGACCACGACATCCTCACCCCCGGCGACGCACCCAACGTCCTCGTCGCGATGAACCCGGCCGCACTCAAAGCCAACATCGCCGACGTCCCACGCGGCGCCGAAATCATCGTCAACACCGACGAGTTCACCAAACGCCCGATGGCCAAGGTCGGATATCAGACAAGTCCGCTGGAGGACGGCTCGCTGGAGGCGTACAACGTCCACCCGGTGCCGCTGACCACCCTCACCATCGAGGCGCTGAAGGACTTCGGACTCCCCCGCAAGGAAGCCGAACGCTCCAAGAACATGTTCGCCCTCGGACTCCTCTCCTGGATGTACCACCGCCCGACCGAGGGGACCGAGACCTTCCTGCGGGCCAAGTTCGCCAAGAAGCCCCAGATCGCCGAAGCGAACGTGGCCGCCTTCCGGGCCGGCTGGAACTTCGGGGAGACCACCGAGGACTTCGCCGTCAGCTACGAGGTCGCCCCCGCCACCCAGGCCTTCCCCACCGGCACCTACCGCAACATCTCAGGAAACCTCGCCCTGTCCTACGGCCTGATCGCCGCAGGCCGGCAGGCCGACCTGCCCATCTACCTGGGCTCGTACCCCATCACGCCGGCCTCCGACATCCTGCACGAACTCTCCAAACACAAGAACTTCGGCGTGCGCACCTTCCAGGCCGAGGACGAGATCGCGGGCATCGGCGCCGCACTCGGCGCCGCCTTCGGCGGTGCGCTCGGGGTGACGACGACATCGGGCCCCGGAGTGGCACTCAAGTCCGAGACGATCGGCCTGGCCGTGTCCCTCGAACTCCCCCTCCTCATCATCGACATCCAGCGGGGCGGCCCGTCCACCGGGCTGCCCACCAAGACCGAGCAGGCCGACCTGCTCCAGGCGATGTACGGGCGCAACGGCGAGGCCCCCGTCCCGATCGTCGCCCCGAAAACCCCCGCGGACTGCTTCGACGCCGCACTCGACGCCGCCCGGATCGCCCTGACCTACCGCACCCCGGTCTTCCTGCTCTCCGACGGCTACCTCGCCAACGGCTCCGAACCCTGGCGCATCCCCGAAACGGACAGCCTCCCCGACCTGCGCGTCCAGTTCGCCCACGCACCCAACCACGAACTGGCCGACGGCACCGAAGTGTTCTGGCCCTACAAACGCGACCCACAGACCCTGGCCCGCCCCTGGGCCGTCCCCGGCACCCCCGGCCTCGAACACCGCATCGGCGGCATCGAGAAACAGGACGGCACCGGCAACATCTCCTACGACCCCGCCAACCACGACTTCATGGTCCGCACCCGCCAAGCCAAGATCGACGGCATCGAAGTCCCCGACCTCGACGTCGACGACCCCGCAGGCGCGAAGACCCTGGTGCTCGGCTGGGGCTCCACATACGGGCCCATCACCGCCGCCGTCCGCCGGCTTCGCGCCGCCGGACAGCCCATCGCCCAGGCACACCTGCGCCACATCAATCCGTTCCCCCGGAACCTCGGCGACGTACTCAAGCACTACGACAAGGTCGTCGTCCCGGAAATGAACCTCGGGCAGCTGGCTGCCCTCATCCGGGCCAAGTACCTGGTGGACGCGCACAGTTACAACCAGGTCAACGGCATGCCGTTCAAGGCCGAGCAGCTCGCGACGGCCCTCAAGGAGGCCATCGATGCCTGACACCATGCCCACGACCGGAACCAACGAACTCCTGCGACTCGTGCCGAAGTCCGAGGCCACGCAGTCCATGAAGGACTTCAAGTCGGACCAGGAAGTGCGCTGGTGCCCCGGCTGCGGCGACTACGCCGTCCTCGCCGCCGTACAGGGCTTCATGCCCGAACTCGGACTGGCAAAAGAGAACATCGTCTTCGTCTCCGGCATCGGCTGCTCCTCCCGCTTCCCGTACTACATGAACACCTACGGGATGCACTCCATCCACGGCCGCGCCCCCTCCATCGCCACCGGACTCGCCACCTCCCGCCGCGACCTGTCCGTCTGGGTCGTCACCGGCGACGGCGACGCACTCTCCATCGGCGGCAACCACCTCATCCACGCCCTCCGCCGCAACGTCAACCTCAAAATCCTCCTCTTCAACAACCGCATCTACGGCCTCACCAAAGGCCAGTACTCCCCCACCTCCGAAGTCGGAAAGATCACCAAGTCCACGCCCATGGGCTCACTCGACGCCCCCTTCAACCCGCTGTCCCTGGCCATCGGCGCCGAGGCGTCCTTCGTCGCCCGCACCGTCGACTCCGACCGCAAACACCTCACCAGCGTCCTGCGCGCCGCCGCCGACCACCCCGGCACCGCACTCGTCGAGATCTACCAGAACTGCAACATCTTCAACGACGGCGCCTTCGAAGTCCTCAAGGACCGCGAACAAGCCCAGGAAGCCGTCATCCGCCTGGAGCACGGACAGCCGATCCTCTTCGGCACCGACAACACCAAGGGCGTCGTACGCGACACCCTCACCGGCGACCTGACCGTGGTCGCCGTCACCGAGGACAACAAGTCACAGATCCTCGTCCACGACGCACACGCCACCAGCCCCACCACCGCCTTCGCACTCACCCGACTCGCAGACACCGACACCCTCCACCACACCCCCATCGGGGTAATCCGCGACGTCGAACGGCCGGTCTACGACACCCTCATGGCCGACCAGCTCGACACCGCCGTCGAACTGCACGGCAAGGGCGACCTCGATGTCCTGCTCACCGGTAACGACACCTGGAAAGTGCGGACTTCATGACCTACGTCATCGCCCAGCCCTGCGTGGACCTCAAGGACAAGGCGTGCATCGACGAGTGCCCCGTCGACTGCATCTACGAGGGCCCGCGCAAGATGTACATCCACCCCGACGAGTGCGTCGACTGCGGAGCCTGCGAGCCCGTCTGCCCGGTCGAGGCCATCTTCTACGAGGACGCACTGCCCACCGAGTGGGCGGGGTACGCGGTCGCCGACCGGGAGATCTTCGTCCCCCTGGGCTCGCCGGCCGGGGCCGCGTCCCACGGGGTGTTCGCCGAGGACCACCCCACGGTCGAGATGGAGCCGGTGCGCGAACCAGGCTGAGCTGCAACGGAGGGCGGGCGGTCCTCCGGCGGGGGTGCGGGCTCCCGTCCTTCTTCCCTGGTTCTTCAGTGGGACGGTCCACCGTGGAGGGAGTCAATTCAAGCCGTTGCTTTGACGCCACGCCAGAGAGCCGCCAGGACACTCGCAAAGGATCTCCATGGACATCGCTCCCTCACCCTTCGCCGTTCGGCAGACCTTCGGCCCGCGGGCCGGCGACGTGGACCAGCACGAGCACCTGCCCGCTCCCTCCCCGTCCGCCTCGTTCCTCGGCCCGCACCATCTCGTCCACTGCCCGGACACTCCGGAGGCGTTCGTGCTCGCCTCCACGGAGCCGGTCCGTCAGCACTTCGCCTTCTCCACCGAACTCCCGCAGGACCACCCGCTGTTCTCCGATGCGACGGCGCCCTTCCACGATCTGCTGTACCCGGTCGAGTCGCTGCGGCAGACGGCGCTCTTCGCCGCCGGGCGGTACTTCCGGGTGCCGGAGAACCGGCGCACGCTCGTCACCACCAGCGCGGCGGTGGTAACCGATGTGGCTCCGTGGCAGCGTTCCCGGACCGGCAGCCAGCTCGGCCTCGACCTCGATCTGACGCCGACCGAGGTCGTGAAGGGCGTACCGCGCGGGATGCGGTGCCGTGCGTCGGTGAGCATCGACGGTGCGCAGTGCGGCACGGCCGAGGCCCGGCTCCTGTTCCTGATGCCGGGGGTGTACCGCAACCACCGCACGCACGGCCGGCAGGAGAGCGACCACTCCGCCCAGCGCAACAGCGGACTGCCGCCGGGCCACGCCACCCCCGCGCCCTCGCTGGTCGGCCGCGGCTCGGCACGCAACGTCATGATCGGGCTGCCGTTCGACGAGTCGGAGGAAGGGCTGACGTTCCCGGTGGACGTGCCCGCGGCCAGGGAGGTCCTGCCGGACGCGGGACACGAGGTGCCCGCCTCGCTCTTCCTGGAGACCTCCCGCCAGGCGGCGCTGTTCGCCGCCGGTGAGCTCTACGGCTTCGCGCCCTCCCACACCCTGCTGACGAACTGGCGGGCGTCGTTCCGAGGCTTCGCTGAACCGGGGCTGCCGCTGCGCTGCTCCGTACAGCCGCTCGGTGAACAAGCGGGGTCCGAGCTGCGTCGCAACGCCTCCGGGCAGCCCGTCGCGGAGCTGAGGCTGACCTTCGTCCAGGGTTCCCGCGTGGTGTCGACCGTGGCCGCATCCGTCCTGCAGATCTGCTGATCGGCACGTTCCGGCCTCGTGCCGCCGGACGGCCGCGAAGGAGCACACCATGCGATTTCATGTGCTGGGCCCGGTCCGGATGGAACAGAGAACACCGTCCGCCGCCAAGCCCAGAGTCGTACTCGCCACGCTTCTGGTCCAGGGGAACAACGTCGTCTCCACCCACAGCCTGATCGACGAGCTGTGGGGCATGGAGCCGCCGCGCACCGCCGCGACCACGCTCCAGGTCTACGTGTCGCAGTTGCGCAAGGCGCTGGCCGACGCCGTGGACGACGAGCGGCAGCAGCCGCTCCTGACCAGGCCGCCCGGCTATGTGATCCAGGTGCGCCCGGGAGAGCTGGACCTCGCGGTCTTCGAGTCGCTGCGCACCCGGGGCCGCGCCGCCTACGAGCAGCGGGACTTCGAGGCGGCCTCGCGGTGGCTCGGCGAGTCGCTGGCCCTGTGGTCGGGGCCCGCGCTGTCCGGGATTCCGCACGGGCCTTCGCTGGAGACGAACGCCATACGGCTCAACGAGCTGCGCACGGAGGTGCTGGAGCAGCGGATCGCCGCCGATCTCCTGCTGGGACGCCACCATGAGCTGATCGGCGAACTGATGGCGCTGGCCAACGAGTTCCCGATGCGGGAGACGCTGCAGGCCCATCTGATGGTCGCCCTGTACCGGTCGGGGCGGGAGGCGGAAGCCCTGCGGACCTACCACCGGGCGCGCCGGACGCTGATCAACGAACTGGGGGTCGAGCCCGGCCCCACGCTGACCCGGCTCCTGGACCGGGTACTGGCCGCCGACCCCGGACTGGCCTGGCACGACACCCCGCTGCGGGCCTCCGGGACGGTCGCGTCCGGCTCCCCTTCGCGGCCGCGCCAGGGTGCCCCGTCCCTGCACCGGCTGCCGCCGAGGGCGGCTCACTTCACCGGCCGGGACGAGGAACTGGCCCGGGGGCGACGGTTCCTGGCCGCCACCGCCCCGGTGGCGGCCCGGGTGCTGGCGGTCTCGGGAAGGCCCGGGGTGGGCAAGTCCTCGCTGGCCGTCCAACTGGCGCACGCCGCAGACGGGTTCGCCGACGGGAGGATCCATATCGGGCTGCGCGACGCGGCGGGGGCGGCCGTTCTGCCGGAGACGGCGATGGCGATGCTGCTGCGCCGGCTGCGGGCCGACGACCCGGCACCGGACGACCCGCTGCCGGCCGGTGCCGAGGAACTCGGCGAGCTGCTGCACCGGCACACCCAGGGCCGGGACCTGCTGCTCGTCCTCGACGACGCCGTGTCCGAGGCCCAGGTGCGGCCGCTGCTCGCGTCCGTACCGGACAGCATGGTCGTACTGACCAGCCGCCGGACGCTGGCGGCGCTGGACGACGTGCAGCATCTGGTCCTCGATGTGCTCGGCCCCGAGGAGGCCGAGCGGCTCCTGACCGACGCGGGCGGGCCGCGCATGGCGCAGGACCCGGCGGCGGTCGCCGAGCTGGCGCGGCTGTGCGGCCGGCTGCCGCTCGCCCTGCGCGTGACCGCCGGCGGCCTGGCGGTCCGGCCGCACTGGACCGCGGCCGGGCTGGTGAAGCGGCTGGCCGACGAACGGACCCGGCTGTCCGCGCTGACACTGGGCGACCTGGACGTGCGCAGCGGACTGCTGGCCGCCTACCGGGATGTCCCGGCCCCCGAGCGGGCGGCGTTCCGGCTGCTCGGTCTCGCCCCGCTGCCCGGCTTCCGGCTGTGGACCGCGGCCGCGTTGCTCGGCCTGGATCCCCCCGAGGCCGAAGGGCGGCTGGAGACGCTCGTGCGGGCGCACCTCCTGGAGGCGCGGGGGCGTTCCGGGACGCAGGCTCCGGTGAGCTACGGGTTCCATTCGCTGCTGAGGTCGCTGGCCCTGGAGATGCTGGCCGAGGAACCCGCGCCGGTCGTGCCGGCCGCGATGGACCGGCTCGGCCGGGCGGGTGTCGTACTGGCGCGCCGGGCGGACGCCTTGCTCGCGCCCGGCCGGGACCGGCTCGCGGCCTCCGAGGGGGCCGGTGCGGCGCGGCCGCCGGGGTTCTCGCCGCTGACGTGGTTCCGGGAGGAGTCCGCCGGTCTCCTGGCGGTCGTACGGCAGACGCATGCGGCCGGGCTGTGGGGGCCGACGAGCGCGCTGGCGTCCGCCCTGAGCGGGTACTACGAGGCGTGCGCGCGGTGGGACGACTGGCAGGTCAGCCACGATCTGGCGGTCGACGCGGCCCGGCGCTCCGCAGACCTGGCCGCGGAGGCGTCCTTGGTGCGGTCCCTGGGTGATCTGGCCTGGCAGCGCCGCCGGTACGACCGGGCCATGGGCTGCTACGAGCTCGGCGGCCGGCTGTTCATCCGGCACGGCGACCGGGCCGGAGCGGGCCGTTGCTCCTGCGGCGAGGGCGATGTGCTCTTCGGCCGGGGCCGGGTGGCGGAGGCCGGGACGCGGTACGCGCGGGCGCTGGGCGCGGGCCGTGCGGAGGGTGACGCGCGGGGCCTGGCGGACGCGCTGCGCGGGCTCGCCTTCGTGGCGCTGCGCGAGGGGCGCTCCGAGGAGGCGCTGCGCCTGCTCGGCGAGTGCGCCGACGCGGCGACGGCGGCGGGCGACGAGCGCTGGCACGCCTACGCGCGGCGGACCGGCGCCCTGGTGGCCGAGACGGCCGAGGCTTCGTGGTCCCGGCTGGAAGTGCGCCCCGGGGTCTGGCTGCTGGACCCGTCGGCGGGCTGACGTGCGGGCCCCGGGCGGTGGGCCCGGCATCCCTACCGGGCCCTCGGCCTCTCCACCGCCCGCCGGAGCCCTACTGGGCGGGCCGCAGCACCCGGACCGAGGGGGTGACGGGGCTGTCGCCCGTGCGGGAGCCGTCCAGGGCGGGCCGACGGGTGCGGAGCATCTGACGCCACTGCTCGGCGCTGTAGGCGGCGGGTTCCGTGGTGGCGATGAAGTCGCGTACGACTTCGAGGAAGCGGTCGGGTTCGGAACGGAACGGGAAGTGGCCCGAGTTCTCGAAGATCTCCAGCCGGCTGCCGGGCATCGACACGTGGCCCAGGCCCGCGTGGAGTGCGGGGACCACCTGGTCGCGGCCGCCCCACAGGAGCATCGTGGGCATCCCCTGGGCGAGGTAGCAGCGGTCGAGCATCGTGCCGACCTGGCCGCGCCAGTCGACCACCGCGCGCAGGGTGCGGATGAAGGCGTTGCGGGCGTGCGCGTCCGGCAGCGCGTCCACCACCCGGAGCAGGTCGGGGGCGTCGACACCGAGGCCGTTGCCGAGACGCTGCAGGACCTTGACCGCCATTTCGAACTGCCGGCGCATGGTGGGCAGCCGCAGCCCCTGGAGCAGGAACTGGGCGCCCGGCAGCGAGGCCGCGCGGAGCAGCGGGGTGACCTGCCGGCCGATGCCGCCGGTGCCGACGAGCACGAGCCTCTCGCAACGCTCGGGGAACTGGTAGGCGAACTGCATGGCCACCGCGCCGCCGAGCGAGTGCCCGATGAGGGTGGCCCGCTCGATGCCGAGGACGCCCAGCAGGTCCCGCATGCCGTTGGCGTACGCCGGCAGTGAGTAGTCGGCCCTGGGCTTCTCGGACTCGCCGTGGCCCAGCAGGTCGGGGGCGATGACCCGGTAGTTCCTGGCCAGGTCCGGCATGACGTCGCTCCACGTGTCGGAGGAGGCGCCGATGCCGTGGATGAGCAGTACCGCGTCGCCCTTGCCGGCCATGCGGAACGCCCGCCGGTAGCCGTGCACGGTGCGGTGGCGGAGCCGGATCGGGGAGCCGGTGCGCCCGGGGGCTCTCTTCGGTCCGGCCGCCTCGCTCATGCCTCCTCCGACCGTGCGGAGCGGCGCTCGGACGCCCGGTGGCCGAACCGTTCGTGGACGGCGGGGGCGGAGACCGAACGGGTGTGGGTCAGATCGCTCTCGATCACGCCGAGAGAGGCGAGACTGTGCCAGGGGCGTACGGTGGCGACCGTGCTGTTTGAATAGCGTTTGTCCGTCATGACTGCCTCCTTGACTGGGTGACCGGCCGGGACGGGCCGGGAACGCGTCGTCGCGTGAGTCGTGCGCGGAGCAGTGATCCGATCAGCCAGCGCCGCATCGCGCCCAGGTGGGCGGGCGAGCCGTGCACATCGTCGAAGACCTTGACCCGTACGTCGGGGGCCGTGCGGAGCAGGAGCCGCTGGTCCGAGGCCGGGATGATCTCGTCCCGGGCGCTGGCCACGTACCGCACCGGAACCCGGACGTTCCGCAGCTGCCCGGCGGTGAGGGCGAACTCCGCCAGCGTGGCGCGCAGTTCGTCGCGGCCGGCGGATTCGGTGAGCCGGACCAGGGTGTCCACGGTGATGCTGGGGACCTTCGGCCACCAGGTCTCGTCGGTGAAGAACTCCGCGACCGGGGCGCCCACGGTCAGGACGCGCCGGATGCGGGGGTCCTCGGCGGCGGCCCGCAGGGCGAGGTGGCCGCTGAAGCTGAGGGTCAGCATGGACGTGTCCGTGGTGTCGGCCCGTCCGGCCAGCTGGTCCATCAGCTCGGTGAGCAGCCGCCAGGAGTCGGGCCGGTAGGCGGTGGTGTTCTCGCCGACACCGGGGAACTCGGTCACCACCGCGGCGAAGCCCAGGCGCCGCAGCAGCGGCAGCAGCCGTGCCCACTGTTCCTTCACGCTGACGATGCCGCCCATGACGACGAGCAGGGGCCTGGGGCGGGCCGCGTCGAGGCCGGAGGCCCAGCAGACCACTTCCCCGCCGGGGTGTTTCAGCTCCACGCGTTCGATGTCGCGCTGCCCGCGTCGCCAGGTGTCGAAGGTCTCCACCCCCAGCCGCTGTGCCTCCTGGCGGGCGGGGTCCCCGTGGTGCGGGAACCTGGCCAGTGCGAAGTGGCTGCAGGCACTGAGCAGTTCGCCGTCCGCGGCGGCCGCCCGTCCCGCCCCGGTCCACACCGAGGTCCAGGAGGCGGGGTCGCCCTGCGTGTCGTTGGTGATCCGGCCGAGGAGCCGGGTGGTGTGCTGGGGGTCCATGCCCTGACTGCGGGCGTGCAGCCGGGCGAACTCTTTCAGTTCCTCAAGGTGGTTCACGTCCATCACCCTCCCGTCGACATCGACTTTCACCGCTGTTCCTAGCGGCCCGGTTGTGCCCCTGAGTGCGGCTGACGGCACGTCGGGGAGCTCACCACCACTCGTTCTCGGCGCCGGCCTCCGCCTCGTCCTCGCCGAGCGCCTCGGTGAGGGCGTCGACGATTCCGCCATCCAGCGTGGTGTGCGCCCGGGTGTCCCCGGTGCCCCCGAAACCGGAGTCCCCGGCGGCGACGCTGATGGTGTACTCGTCGTCGAGGTAGAAGGTGCGGAAGGCCCATTCGGTGCCGGTGCCCGGTGTGCCGTCGGGCCGGCGCACCTCCGTGGGGGTGCCGTCCGTCTCGAACCCGAAATCGGTGAACCGGAACTGCATGCCGAGGCCGATCGCCTTGCTGTACGCCTCTTTGAGCGTCCAGAGCCGGATCAGTGCGGCATCCCGTCCGGCGGGGTCCATGGCCTCGATCAGCTCGACCTCGCGCGGGGTGCACAGGTGCCGGCCGAGGTTGGGGCCGTACAGCACGCGGTCGGAGCGTTCGGCGTCCACGCCGATGACCGCGCCGGTGGCGAGTCCCACCAGGAGCAGGTCCTCGGTGTGGCTGAGGCTGATCTGCACGCCGTCGTAGCCGCGCAGGTAGGGCCGGCCGGACGGCGTGTAGCCCAGCTCCACCGACTGCGGAGGCACGCGCAGCGCCGCGGCGGCCGCGAACTTGAGCAGCACCCGCGAGGAGGCGAACCTGGTCCGGACGTCCGGGTGGGTCAGGTCCAGGTAGCGGGCCCAGTCCCGGCCCAGGAGGGCCCGCAGCCGAGGCCCGCCGGCCCGTTCCGGGCGCCAGTCGTCCAGCCGTGCGTACAGCACCGCGCAGGCGTGTTCCGCCAGGTCGGCCCGGACCCTGTTCCAGTCTCCGTCGGGTCCGGAGATCAGGATCGGTTCACCGAACGTCCGGCTCGGGGGCTGCTTCCCTGGAGCCGTCATCGAAGTCCTCCATGGTCTGGTGCAGGGCGCTCAGGACATCGGCCGCGGTGGCTCCGTCGATCACTCGGTGGTCGAAGGTGAGGCCGAGCCGCATCATCGGCGCCGGTACGATCTCGCCGTCGCGGACCACCGCGCGCTCCACGATCCTTCCGGCGCAAAGGGTGACGGCCGTGCCGCCGGCGGAGTGGAATCCGTCGACGGTCCGGTGGCCGAGCGAGCTGACCGACACCGTGCCGAGGATCCCGGGCCGCTTCGCCGGGTCGCGCAGGGCGGCCGCGAAGGCGAGGCGGCCCAGCGGGGCGGGGATGCGGCTCAGCATCCGTACCCCCTTGAACTCCGGGAGATCTGCCGCTTCCTCGCCCCGGTAGCGCTCGACCCGCTCCTGGATCTCGGCCAGTGACGCCTTCTCCAGGCCGGGGACGAGCGCCGAGAGCACGCTGCGTTCGCCGTCCACCGGCCGGTCCAGGGCCAGCTTGCCCGTGACCGTGCCGAACCGCATGAGGCGTGGACGGCGCAGGATTCCCGGCCAGCCGGGGGCCATCACCGCGTTGGCCTCGGGGTGCTGTGCGAGGACGCGCCCCGCGGTGTGCAGCAGGTAGCTCACCACCGAGTAGCGCGCTCCGCGCTCCCGGGCGGCGGCGCGGTGTTCCTGGATCCGGGTCATGTCGATGTCGGTGTCCAGGTGCACCGGGCGCTGGCCCGCCGCCCATTCCAGGAAGTAGAGGGTGTGGCGGCGCCGGCGCACCGTGCCGGGGCCGGCGCCGCCGGACGCGCCGCTCACGCCGGTACCGCCAGCTCGTAGATCTCCTTCAGGCTGCGTGCCTCGAGCACCCGGCCGACCGGGATCGACGAGCCGAGTGCCTGCTCGACGGCGGTGACCAGCTTGAGCAGGTAGAGCGAGTCCCATTCCGGCAACTCATCGAAGTCCGCGCCGATCTGCTCGTCGGTCAGCGGCAGGCCGAGCTCGTCACGGACCGTACTGATGAAGTCGTCGATGCTGTATCCGACGGGGGTGGCGCTGCTCATCTCTCCTCCAGGGTCATATCTTCTCCAGGGCGAATCCGGCCTTGATCCATTTGCTGGACTCGATGGCCACGGCGAGTGCCTTCTCCCCCGCCGACATCTGTGTCAGAAGCTTCTCGATCTGGAGGAAGGGCAGTGCGTTGCCGTTGTTGCCGGTGTCGGCGACGCAGGAGATCTCCAGTGCCGTCGGCACGTCGAGCTGCTCGGTGATCTTCCGGGTCATCCGGCCGGACAGCTGGGGCGGCAGGAGGTAGTCCAGCTGGTCGGTGTCCCAGTCGAGTTCGCCGAGCAGCTCCCAGAGGATCTCCACGGCCATCACCGGGACGTGCTCCTCGATGGCCTTGTAGTCCTCGGTGACCGCCTGCCGGTCCTCGTGCCGGTCGGCGAGCCCGAACCATTCGATGACCTGGCCCGGCTTGCGGCCGAGGCCGGTGAAGCGGTTGAGGACCTGGCGCACCGCCACCGCCTTGCCGCGCGGCTCCGCGCTGACGAGGGCGGCACCCGCGCCGTCCCCGAACAGGACGAAGTTCACCAGGTCGCTCGGTGCCGCTCCGGTCAGGTCGCGCTGGACGTCCAGATGCTTGCTGCACACGTCGCCGCCGATGACCAGACCGGTGCGGTACTGGCCGGAGGCGATCATCGTCTGTGCCAGGCCGAGCGCCTGGACGGCGCCGGCGCAGCCCGACTGGAGCTGGAAGGTGGGCACCTGGTCCAGGCCCAGCTGGTCGGCGATGTCGTTGACGGTGGCGGGCATCAGGGTGTCGGGGGTGGCGGTCCCGAGGACGATGAAGTCGATCTCGCCGGGGTCGGTGTCCGAGCCGCCCAGGGCGCGTTCGCAGGCCTGGGCGCAGAGGTCCGCCAGCGTCCAGCGCACCTCCCCGGTGCCCAGATCGCGGGCGAAGTGGCGGGTCCTGGTGCCGATGAACACCTCGATCCATTCCTCGTTGACGCCGAGCACCTTGGCGAGCTGGGCGTTGTCGACCGGCTCACCGGGCAGTGCGGTGCCGACGGACACGACGTAGGTCGTCGGGGTGCGGTTCTCCTCGGTCATGCGGTCCTCTCCTCAATGCCGGCGCCGGCGGCGGAGGCGTCACGTGCGCACAGGTAGTTCACGAGGTCGCCGACCGAGGAGAGAACGGGCAGCAGGTCCTGCACCGTGAGCGGGCCGATACCGGTCAGCCGTTCCTCGATACGGTTCTTCAGCTCCATGACCATCACGGAGTCGAAGCCGAGTTCCTCGTAGAGCCGCAGGTGCGGGGCGAGTTCGCTGGTCTCGTACCCCCCGACCTGTCCGATCGCCTCCAGCACCGCCTCGGCCACGGGGTCCGCGGCGGCCGGCCGGTTCAGCACGAGTACGGGGGTGGCCGCGCGGGCCCCGCCGGATGCGCCCCCGTCCGCCGCGGCCCCCGGAGCGGAGTTCGCCGCCGGACCGTACGGGAAGTCCTCGCGCGGGGTCTGCGCGGACCGGACCGGGCCGCGGGTCCAGTAGCGGTGCTCGTCACTGAACGCGTACAGGGGCAGTCGCTGCGGGGTGCGCTCCGCCTCGGTGTAGGCGGCATCCCAGTCCGGGTCGGCGCCGCCCCGGTAGAGGTCGGACAGCGCCTGCGCCAGGTCGCGGCCGCCGGACTCCGCGTTCCGTACGGGCAGGACGAAGGCCGGGCGCGGGCCCGACTTGGGCGGACCGATCTTGCGTGCCATGGAGGTGAGGACCGGCGAGGGGCCGAGCTCGACCGCCTGGCCGGGGCCGTCGTCCAGCAGCTGGGAGGCGGCGTCCCCGAACAGCACCGGCTGCCTGATGTGCGCGGTCCAGTAGGCGGCGTCCATGGCCTCGCCGTCCAGCCTCCGGCCGTACACGGTCGAGTACACGGGCAGTTCGGGTATCCCGCCGCCCACCTCTTCGGCGACCTTGGCGAACCGTTCCACCATCGGGTCCATCAGGTAGGAGTGGAAGGCGTGCGAGACCTTGAGCATCCGGGTGCGGAAGCGGTCCCGGCCGAGGTCCTTCTCGACCCGGCGCAGCGCCGCCAGCTCTCCCGAAAGCACCACGGCCTGGGGCCCGTTGACCACCGCGATGCCGACCTGGTCCTCACCCGCCAGCCGGTCGGCGAGGACCTCGCGGCCGGCCAGCACGGCCAGCATGCCGCCGCCGTCGGGGAGTTCCTGCATCAGGGCGCCCCTGGCGGCTATCAGCCGGGCCGCGCCCTCCAGCGGGAACACCCCGCCCAGGCACGCGGCCGCGTACTCGCCCACGCTGTGGCCGAGCAGCAGACCGGGCCGCACACCGAGCTCCTGGAGGGTGCGCCCCAGGGCGTACCCGACCGCGAACAGCGCGGGCTGTGCCCAGGCCGTACGGTGCACCGCCTCGTCCCCGGCCAGGATCAGATCGCGTACCGACCCCTGGGTGTGCGGCCGGAGCGCGGCATCCGCCTCGTCGAGGAACCTGCGGTAGAGCGGCGAGTCCTGGTAGAGCCGCGCGGTCATCCTCGGGTACTGCGAGCCCTGGCCGGTGAACAGGAACGCGGTGCGCGGCCGGGCGGTGGGCGCGCCGGTGAACCGGGCCAGCCGGTCCGGGTCGGCGGCGGCCTCGCGCAGCCCGCGCACCAGCTCGCCGGTGTCGCCGGCGGGCATCGCGAACCGGTAGCGGTGACCGGACTTGACCCGGTTGCCGCTCCAGCTGAGCGCTCCGACCGGCAGCCGCCGGCGGGAGAGCTCGTCGGCCTGGCGCACCAGGTTGCGGCGCAGCGCGTCCGGCGTGGGCGCGGTCAGCGTGAAGACCGCGCAGCCGATGCCGGTCCCCGCGTCTCCGCCGGATCCGGCGGATCCGGCGGACCGGGGGCGGACCGCGTGCGCGGGCGCGGACTCCAGCACGGCGTGCGCGTTGGTGCCGCCCATGCCGAAACTGCTGAGGCCGGCCAGCGACGGTGTGTTCGCCAGCTTCAACGGTGCCTTGAGCAGCCGCAGCCCGTGCTCGCGCAGCTTGAGCTGCTGGTTCTCCTTGACCGCGAACCGGCTGGGCGGCACGGTGCGGTGGTGCAGGGAGAGCGCCACCTTGATGAGCCCGGCGATGCCGGCGGCGCCCTCGGTGTGACCGAGGTTGCCCTTGACCGAACCGAGCGCCATGGGCTTGCCGGTGCGTCCGGCGTGGTGGTGGCCGAGTGCCTTGACCTCCATCATGTCGCCGAGCGCGGTGCCGGTGCCGTGTCCTTCGGTGAAGACCATGTCGGCCGCCTCGACACCGGCCCGCTCGTAGGCGTGCTCCAGCACTTCCTGCTGGGCCCAGCGGTTGGGGGCGGTGAGGCCGTTGCTGCGTCCGTCCTGGTTGACGGCCGTGCCCCGGATCACCGCGTACACCTGCTGGCCGTCGGCCAGTGCGTCCTCCAGCCTGCGCAGCACGACGGCGCCGACGCCCTCGCCCCGGCCGATGCCGTTGGCCTCGGAACTGAACGGCTTGCACCGGCCGTCCGGCGCGGACAGCCCTGCCTGGGTGTAGAAGATCGACAGGGCGGGTGTGAGGGCGACGTTGACGCCGCCCGCGATCGCGTGGTCGCACTCCCCCGCGAGCAGCGCGTTGGCCGCCAGGTGCACGGCCACCAGTGAGGAGGAGCAGGCCGTGTCGACGGCGAGGCTCGGCCCCTTGAGGTCCAGGTGGTACGAGATCCGGTTGGCGGTCATGCAGTAGCCGTTGCCGGACCCCACCTGGGCGGTGACCCGGGCGTAGTCGGTCAGGTGCAGCTGCGCCCATTCGTTGCCCATGATGCCGACGAAGACTCCGGTGCGGGTGCCCGCCAGCTTCTGCGGCGGCAGTCCCGCGTCCTCGACGGCCCGCCAGGCGCACTGGAGCAGCAGCCGCTGCTGGGGGTCCATGGCGGCCGCCTCGCGCGGCGAGATGGTGAAGAACTCGTTGTCGAACGCGTCCGGGTCCTCGATGAACCCGCCCTCGGTGGTGTTGGAGTGCCCCTCGGCCGCGGTGGGCGAGTGGAACTCGGCGGCGTCCCAGCGCTGCCCGGGGACCTGTCCGACCCCGTCCCCGGACCGCATGAGGAGCTCCCAGTAGGCGCCGGCATCGGGCGCCCCCGGGAACCGGCAGTCGATACCGACTATGGCGATCTGGCCCATCAGGCAGTCCTCACCCCGTCGGCGAATGTCTCCATCAGGTGTCCGGCGAGCGCGGCGACCGTCGGGTAGTCCCAGGCGACGGTCGGCTCCAGTACGAGGTCGAAGTCCTCCTCGATGTCACCGCACAGGCTGAGTGCGGCGACCGAGTCGAGACCGTACTCGGCGAGCGGCACGGCCGGGTCGATCTCACCCGGCTGCCGCTTCAGGTACAGGGCGATGCGCTCGGCCAGCCACGTGGTCAGCTCTTCCGTGGTGTGTCCAGTGGTCGGAACGGGCATGGTGCACTCCTCGGCGAAATTCGGACGGTCCGGCGGTTGCCGGCCGAGCTCCGGCCGTCAGCCGGCCAGTGGGGTGTTGTACAGGTCGTAACTGCGGTTCTCGCGGAAGCGGTGGAGCACCTCCTCGTGCACCCGTCGGTCGCAGGATTCCGGCAGGTCGGGCTGGGGGCGGCCGAGCCTGCGGCCGAGCCGGTCCAGGGCGGCGGCCGCCCAGGAGGGGTCGGCGAGGAACGGGTCGTCGCCGTCGCGGGCCTGCTGCCAGACGCCGATCACCGAGGCGGCTGCCAGCAGTACGGTGTAGCGGTCCGCCAGCGCGAAGCTGCTCGGGCTCGCCAGGGCCGTGCGGTCCTGGGGTTCGAGGCCCCGGCTCTGCTCCTGGAGCTGCCGCAGCTCGTCCATCATCCGGAGCGCCGAGCCGTGTACGGCCCGCTCCTCGGGCGTGCTGCTGGGCAGTTCGTCCACCGCGGCGACGAGTGAGGCGCTGAGCGAGTCCCGTCCGCTGGCCAGCGTCAGCCGGTCGAACGGGATCTCCGGCAGTTCCTCGCGGAGCCGGAAGAGGGAGGGCGGGGCCGGGTCGCCGGCGAACCAGGCACGCCTGGCCAGCCTGGACAGCTGCGGAATGATGGTGGCCTGGCAGGCGGCGGATCCCGCGTGGCCGAGGCTGAGCACCGGCAGGTCGCGGACGTGCTTCTGGAAGATCCCGAACTCGCCGTCGCGGACGTAGAAGCGGGCACCGAGCACGATCGAGAGGTCGTACATGGCGTCCGTGAGCATCTTCGGGACCAGGTACTTGACGGCTGCCGCGTACACGCTGGTCTCCTCCGGCAGCACGTGGACGGCGCGGGTGGCGGCGAGCGAGAGGCTGTCGCAGATCAGCAGGTCCAGGAAGGCGCTGGACAGGGTGGCCTTGGCGTGCGGGATATCCATGACCGAACGCCGGTACAGCTGCCTGCCGAGCGCGAACTTGACGACGGTCCGCAGATTGGTGTCGGTCGCCCCGAGCGCCATGCCGGGGACGGCGCTGCGGGTGATCTGGAAGGCGCGGAGGGCGAGTTCGACGCCCTTCCCCTCCTGCCCGACGAGCGCGGAGGCGGGCACCTGGCAGTCGTCGAAGTCCAGGCCGGACAGATGACAGCCGCGCACCCCCACCGCGTCGTAGCGCGGCAGGACCCGGTAGCGGTCCTCGTCGAGGCCGTCGCGCTCGGCGAACAGCACCGAGTGGCTGCGGCTGCCCGGCGCCGGGTCGGTCCGGCTGAACAGGACCCACGCCGCCGCCCGGTCCGCGTTGTTGATGACCTGCTTGGCGCCGCCCAGCAGGTAGCCGCCGGGCGCCGGGCGGGCCCGGAACTCGTTGCGTACGAAGTCGTTGCCGTGGGCGAGCTCGTGGTACGCGACGGACACCTTGCCGCCGTCGAGCAGCAGCCGGGCGAGCCGGGCGCGCTGTTCGTCGCTGCCCGAGGCCCAGACGTTGACACCGGCCATGAAGGAGGTGACTCCGTAGCCCAGCCCGAGGGCGATGTCCCGGCGGAACACCTGGCGCATCACGCGCACCAGCGTGTCGATCCGCTCCAGCCGCCCGCCGTGGGCGCGCGGCACGAAGTCGGCGTTGAGCACCAGTTCGTCGAGTGCCCGCTCACCCGTCTCCGACAGTTCTCCGGCCTCGTCGGCTTCCAGGAGCCGGGCGTGGGAGACCTCGCCCCGCCCGTCGTTGGGGTCACCGAGCCGCCGTTCCAGCTCGGCGACGCGTGCGACCACCCTGGCTTCCTGGCCGGCCCTGTGGGTTTCGCCCGGGGCGTCGAAGGACACTCCGTTCGCTCCCGAGGCCGAAGTACCGATCAGCATGGCGTCCTCTCTCAACTCGTGCCGGCGGTTGCGCCGGTGCTTTTCAGCGGAAGCGGTTCCGGCAGCCGCTGAGGCAGCAGCGAGAACAGCTCTCCGGTCCGGCGGCCGGCCCGCAGATGCGCCAGCAGCCCTTCGTAAGCCTCGGTGTCACCGCTGCCCGGCTCTCCGAGCCGTTCGAGGATCCGGCCGAGCGCGGCACGCAGCCACAGCCCGTCCTGCCACAGCGCGGCGGTGCTTCCGCCGGCCGTCGCGCCGGAGCTGTGCACCCACAGGCCGAGGCAGGCCGCCCCCGCGTAGCAGAGCGTGTAGCGGCGGGCCAGGTCGAAGACCTCCGGCTCCACCTCACCGGCCGGGCTCTGCCGGCTCTCCATCTCGGTGTGCACCCGGCGCTCCACGGCGACGAGCCGCTCGGCGGACTCGACCGCCCCGCGGAGCGCCGGGTTGTCCTCGGCCAGCCGGCTCAGCTCGGCGACGGAGGCGTCGAGGCCCGCCAGTACGCCGCTGCCGTGACGGGCGACCAGCGAGAGCCGGGCCGGGTCCAGCGCCGGGACCGGCACCGACAGGTCGTAGGCCGCCACCGCTCCCGCGCTGTCGCCGGTACCGCGCCGTCTGCCGCGCACCAGTGAACGGAACTGGTTGATGAGGGAGTTGAGGTTGACCAGGGTGTTGCCGTCGAAGAGCCCGACGATCCGGTGGTCGCGCTCGATCTTCTGGAACATCCCGCCCGCGTACACGCCCTTGAGGAACGCGCGGGCGCCGAGCACCCGGGTCAGACCGGCGAGCACGGCCTCGGTGCCGCTGGGCAGCAGGTACTTGGTCACGGCCGCGGTGACACTGAGCTCGTCCGTCTGGGTGTGCACGGCGCGGGCCGCGAACACGGCGAGCGCCTCGTGCAGCAGCACGTCGGCCGCCGCGGTGCTCAGCACCGACCGGGCCTGCGGGAGGTCGATCAGGCGCCGGCCGTAGAGCTCGCGCTCCTCGGCGAAGTCCACGGCGATCCGCAGCCCGTGGTCGGCGGCGCCCAGGGAGAGCGAGGCGCACATGGTGCGGGTGAGCTGCAGGGCCTTGAGCACCGTCTCCAGGCCGCCGCCCTCGGTGCCGACCAGGTCATCCCGTCCCACCCGGGCGCCGTCGAAGACGATCCCGGAGATGTCGGCCCCCCGGATGCCGTGCGTGCGGACCTTGGGCAGGTGGCGGTAGCTCCCGGGGCCGAGCTTCCTCTTGTCGACCAGCAGAACGCTGAAACCGCGCGGCCCGCCCGCCGGGTCGGTCCGGGTGAGCAGGGAGAACACACTGCCCCGGGTGGCGTTGTTGATCAGCCACTTCTCGCCGCTGACCAGCCACCCGTCCGCCTCACCCGCACCCGCACCCGCCACCTCACCGGCCAGCAGATCGCTGCCGTGGGCCCGTTCGGTGAGCCCGAGCGAGACCGGCACACCGGCCCGGATGTCCGCGCCGAGGCGCTGCGCCTGTTCCGGCGTACCGGACACCCACACGCACACCCCGCCGAGGTAGGTCTTGCCGTGGCCGACGGCCACCGTCAGATCCCGCCGGGCGACCGTGCGCATGAGCTGCAGGACCTGTTCGTAGCTGCGCAGCCGTCCGCCGTGCTCGACCGGCACGTAGTAGTCGGTGAGCCCCCATTCCTCCAGCTGTCGGCAGATGTCGGCGGGGAACTCCTCCTTCTCGTCCAGCTCCACACAGCGCGTGTGGGAGAACGGGCGGGCGGGGTCGCCCGGGTCGCCGAGGAAGCGGTCGAGCTCCTCGGCGATCCGGTAGGGCGGATGCTCCATGTCAGACCGCCGCTTCCAGTGGGCGGTCGGTGGCGTCGGCGACGGCCTCCCGGACCGCGGGCTCCAGCACCTCGTACAGCGGGGTGAGCGCGCCCTGCAGGAAGAGCTTGCGCATCAGGGTGCGCTGGATCTTGCCGCTGGTGGTCTTGCGGATGGTGCCGGGGCGCACCAGCACCACGTTGCCGGCGGAGACGTTGAACTCCTTGCCGATCAGGCTCTGGGCGCCGGTGGCGACCGCGCGCAGATCGGTGCTGACGGCGCTGGCCCTGACCTCCTGGACGATGATCAGGTGCTCCCGGTCGGTCTCGACCGAGAACACCGCGCCCGAGCCGAAGCCCAGCGAGCCGTCGCTGGACTGGACGGCACGCTCGACGTCCTGCGGGTAGAGGTTGCGGCCGGCGAAGATGACGATCTCCTTGAGCCGGCCGGTGACGTACAGCTGGCCGTCCTCCAGGACGCCGAGGTCGCCGGTGCGCAGCCAGCCGCCGCCGTCGCGGTTGCCTTCGGCGTCGGTGATGTGCGCGTCGAAGATCTCCTCGTTGGTCAGCGGGCGCTTCCAGTACCCGCCGGCGACGCTGTCGCCCTTGACCCAGATCTCGCCGACGCCGCCCTGCGGCCGCTCCAGGAAGGTCTCCGGGTCGACGATGCGCACCTCGAAGTCCTCGGCGTGCACCACGCCGCTGCTGACCAGGGTCCGGGAGGGGCCGCCCTCCGCCGGGACGCCGAGCCGGCCCTGTTCCAGGGCGGCCGGGTCGACGGCACGGTTCACCGGGCTGAGTCCGAGCGGGGTGCCCGACACGAGCAGGGTGGTCTCCGCCATGCCGTAGCAGGGGAAGAAGGACTCGGCCCGGAAGCCCGTCGGGGCGAAGCGCTCGGTGAAGGCCTGCACCGTCTCGCGCCGGATCGGCTCCGCCCCGTTGGCGGCGGCCGTCCAGCGGGACAGGTCCAGGGTCCCCAGTTGCTCGTCGGTGATGCGCCGCACGCACAGGTCGAAGGCGAAGTTGGGGCCGCCGCCGATCGTCACACCGTAGTCGTCGATCATCTTCAGCCAGCGGTACGGCCGCCGGAGGAAGGACGTCGGGGACATCAGGACCGCCGAACCGCCGATGTAGAGCGGGTGCAGGATGTGCCCGATGAGTCCCATGTCATGGTAAAAGGGCAGCCAGCCACCGAAGCGGGACTCGCTGGTGGTGCCGGCCGAGCGATGGATCGCCGCCTCGTTGGCCAGCAGGTTGCCGTGCGAGACCATGACGCCCTTGGGGTCGCTGGTCGAGCCGGACGTGTACTGCAGGAACGCCAGGTCCTGCGGGTTCGGCGACGGCTGGACGTAGGCCCCCGGGTCACCCAGCGTCGTGTCGTCGGTGGCGAGGCAGCGGACGTCGTTCATACCCTCCGCGGCCAGCCAGGCGGATATCTCCGGGGCATGGGCGGAGTCGGTGAGCACCACCCGTACCTCGGCGTCCCGCAGGATGCCGGAGACCCGGGCGAAGTGCTGGCCCTGCTCGGTGGGGAGCGTGGCGGGCACGGCGACGGCCCCCGCGTACAGGCACGCGGTGAACGCCTTGATGAAGTCGGTGCCCGAGGGGTAGAGAAGCAGCACCTGCCGGCCGCCGGCCCGGTTCTCCTGGATCAGCGAGGCTATCCGGCGCGCTTCCCGGTCGAGACCGGCGTACGTCAGGTGTTCCGGGGCCGAACCCCCGGTGTCGTCCCGCAGGAAGATGAAGGCGTCCTCGGCGCCGAGCGCGGCGGTACGCGTCAGGACGAGTTCCGTAAAGGTTCGGAAGCTTGTCAACGTCTTTCCCTGGCCTCTCCGAGATCCGTCGGCACTGAGCCGGCGAAGGGTGTTCGGACAGGTCCGATCGTGGGTGCGCGCGCTAAGGCATCGCTTGTGTCACCTGGGAAGTCGCCCCCTGCCGGGAGCACGCGCAAGCCTGCCGTCCGCCCCGGGGGATGGGCGGACGGCAGGCGGTCGGTGGGGCGCTCGGCGGGCCCGTCAGCCGGTGCCGGGCCCGAACGCGGCGTCGAGGGTCACATGGCCGGGAACCTGCGGGAGGACGTCGAGCGCGTGACGGAAGACGAGGTGGCCCCCGGCGTTCTCGGACGTGGTGCCGAAGCCGAGCGACGGGAGGAAGTCGCGCACCTTGAGGTTCTTCGCCGTCGGCAGGTAGGTGCCGTGCACCGCCGGCGCCCCGGTGTCCCGGGCGTGCGCCAGCAGGGCGGCGAGCGCGGCCTGTTCGATGCCCCGGGCGAAGACCCGGCAGCTGAGGAGGACGTTGTCGATGTGGAGGCCGTCCGGATCGCGGTGCGCGAACAGGGCCCCCACGACGCCGTTGTCCCCGAAGCGGTCGCGGGCGCGCACGGCGAGCACGAGGTGGCCCGGGGAGTCGAGCCGTTCCTGGACGTCGGCCTTCTGCAGCCGTTGCGTGGTCAGGTTGAACTGATTGGTGCGCAGGGTGATCTGGGCGATCCGGGCGAGCTCGTGGGGCCGTACCGGCGAGAGCTCGACGCGCACGTCCAGTTCCCGCAGGTAGTCGTCCATCGATCCGGCGCTGTCCAGGAGGTCCCGGCGTCCGGCGTCGGCCCGGTACTGACCGGCCCGGTCCCGGTCGGCGTCGGTCAGCTCGCGCGTGTCGAACCAGCCGTCGGCGAGCAGCCGGCCGATGTGCAGGGCGGGCTCCTCGTCGAGGCGGACCACGGCGGTGTCGGGCAGGTTCGCGGCGACGAGCCCGCACTCGAAGGGCGAGTCGTCCGCGAAGACCAGGCTGTCCACGCCCAGGTTGAGCCGCTCCGCGATGGCGCGGAGATTGCCGTCCTTGGGCTGCCAGTTGGCGCTGATCGCCACGAAGTCGTCCTCACGCAGCCGCATGTCCGGGTGGTCACGCAGTACGTCGGTGACGGCGTCCTGGTCGTTCTTGCTGCAGACGGCGAGGAGCACCCCCTGGGAGCCGATCTGCTTGACGACCTGCTGGAACGCGCCGAACGCCGCGCCTCGGTAGGTCGTCGCCGCCGCGATGCCGCCGGGGCCGTCGTCGCCCAGGATGCCGTCCCACAGGGTGTTGTCCAGGTCGACGACCAGCACCTTCTTGGTCCGGCCGCGCAGGGCACGGGCCAGGTGGCCGATCTCGCGTGCGTACCGGGCCAGCAGCTCCGCACCGAGATGCACCCCGGCGTAGGCGGCGAGCCGGCTGTCGCGCACCGGTCCGGACTCCGCGATCAGCGGATCGAGGTCGACCACGTGCACGCGCGGGTGCGCCAGCGCCAGGCGCAGCAGACCCGCGTTGAACTCCCGCCACTTCAGGGACAGTTCACTGCGCGAGCGATGGTCGACCAGCTGCCGGGTGTGCACGGTCAGCAGCGGCAGGGTGTTGAGCACCAGCACCCCGGAGCCGTGGCTCACGTACTGCTCGACGAGTCCGCCGATGAGGCGGAGCTTCGCGTCCAGGGCCTCGGACACATCGCCCGGCCCCCAGGGGGAGGGCAGTTCACCGAAGATGATCTCCGCGTCGAGCAGGCAGAGCGCGAGGTCGGTGTCCGGCGCGTACAGCGGGCTGGCGGTGTCGCGCAGATCGCGCAGCCAGGCGTCGTGCTCCCCCTGCACCAGCCGCAGCGGCATTCCGTGCCGGGCGAGCTCCGCGGCCAGCGGGGCGCCGAGCGCGTCCAGGGTGCCGTGGCCGGTCACGGCCGCTGTCAACGGCATCGCGCCCGCGTGGAGTTCGCGGATCGCCTCGGGTGCCGTCCTGGCCAGCAGCCCGCCGGCCCGGGCCAGCCCCTTCCAGCCGTCGTCCGTCTGCGCGATCTCGGCGAGCAGCCCCGGGACCCGGGGGTACTCCGCCGCGATCCGGCCCTCGTCGTGCAGAGCGCGCAGCCGCGCCGACGCGTCGGCGCGGGTGGTCTCCGTGGGCGTCGGTGCTGTGGGTGCTGTCACGGCTTCGTCCTCCTCGCTGTCGCTCCGGCGCGGCCGGCCGGCCGCGTCCCGTGAAGCCCGGCCCTCGCGCGGCGGTGCAGCCCCTTGCCCGCGACCCGCCACAGCAGCCGCACGGGGCCCGGCAGCCGGCCGAGGAACTCGTCGTAGTGCTCGGGACCCGCGGCGACGGCCATGGCACCGAGCATGTAGATCCGCTTGTCCTTGGGCACGGCGTCCCGGCCGCGCTCGCTCAGCCGTCCCCACTCCTGCGCGGTGAACCGGCCGGGCACCAGCGGAAGGATGTGCCGCTCCTCGTCCGCGAGGTGTTCGTCCAGGGCGGGCAGGAGCTCGGCGCACGCGCGGGTGAGTACGTCGCGCAGGGCGGGGTCCGCCGTGTCCCGCCAGCGGGGCAGGACCTCGGCCACCTGCCCGAGGGACCGGGCGATCCGTTCGTGCTGCCGCTCCATCCGTAGCAGCAGCGCGGGGTCGACCTCCGGGTCCCCTTCCAGTCGGGGCCAGACCAGCTCGTCCTCGGCAAGGTGGTGTTCCTCCAGCATCGTGTCGAGTGCTTCGAGGTGGGCCGCCACGACCTTGCTGCGCCCGGTGTCCTCGGCGTCGACCGCCGCCACCAGGGCGGCCGCGGTCCGGTACTCCTGTTGGAACAGCCGGTGCACGACCACCATCTCGCCGGTGTCCGGCTCGCTCGACCGCCGCTTGGCCGCCATTTCCCTCACCCTGGCCTTCATGATCGGTCCGTTGCCCCGGAGTCTGACCGGGGCCTCTTAAGGGGGACTTGTGCCGTGTGGCCCGGGGCGCCGCGTGCGGGGCCCCGGTGTGTTTAGCAGGACTGAAGCAGGTGGCCGCAGCGTGTGGCAGGGCTCCACGCCCCGATTCCCGCCCGCCCCCTGCCGCCGTGAAGGAGTGCACCCCCGTGCGCCGAATCTCCTCCGAGGTCCACATCGTCGCCGATCCCGGCCGGGTGTGGGCCGTACTCACCGATTTCGCCCGGTTCAAGGACTGGAACCCGTTCCTGGTCTCCGCCGCCGGGCAGGCCGATCCCGGCGCACGGCTGGCGTTGCGCTTCCGGCTGCCCGGCGGCCGCGAGATGGACTTCGGGCCGACCGTGCTGGCCGTGGAACCCGGCCGGCTGTTGCGCTGGCGCGGCCGGCTCGGGATGCCGGGGATCTTCGACGGTGTGCACAGCTTCGAGCTGACCGCCCGGGACGGCGGCACCCATGTGCGGCAGAGCGAACAGTTCAGCGGGGCGCTGGTCCCCTTCTGCGGCTCGCTCATCCGGCAGAGCGGTGAGGGCTTCGCCACCCTGACCGATGCGCTGAAGACCCGGGTGGAGGAGCAGATCCCTCAAGGACGCCTTTAGCTCCCCGCCGGAGCATCGATCGACCGTGGCCCCCCAGAGAGGCAGGACGACGATGACAACAGAGCTGACCGCCCAGGTGTGCGTGGTGGGCGGTGGGCCGGCAGGGCTCGCCCTCGCGGTGGAGCTCGCCCGGCGCTCCGTCTCCGTGGTGGTGCTGGAACAGAGCGGCCACTTCGACCGCTCCTTCCGCGGTGAGTCGGTGTCGCCCGACTCGGTATGGCTGCTGGACCGGCTGGGACTGCTGGATCGCCTCGAGGGTTCCTACCAGCGCATGCACCACATGGAGATCATGGACGGCGGCCGGACCGTCATGCGAGCCGACTTCGAACGCTTCCCCTACCCGAACCCCTACCCGGTGGAGCTGCCGCAGCCCGCGCTGCTCTCCGCGCTGGCCGAGGTGGGCGAGGACCTTCCCGGCTTCACGCTGCTGCGCCGCGGCACCGCTGTGGGACTGCTGCGTGACGACAGCGGCCGGATCGGCGGCGTGCGGGCCCGCACCCCCGAGGGTGAGGTCACCGTGCGGGCCGCCCTGACGGTGGGCGCGGACGGACGCTTCAGCAAGGTCCGCGAGATGTCCGGTCTGCCGTACGAGAAGGTGCCGCTGGAGCGCGACGTGGTGTGGCTGAAGCTGCCGTTCCCCGCCGAGTGGGACGACCGCACCTACCGCGTCCGCATTCGGGGCGACCAGCACGGCCTCTTCATCCCCACCCACCCCGACAGTGTCCGGGTGGGGTTCAACATCCCGAAGGGCGGCCTGAAGGAACTGCGTGCCAAGGGCCTGACCGCACTGTACGAGCGGCTGGACCTGCTGGCCCCCGAACTGTCCGACGCCGTCCGGCAGGAGGTCACCAGCTGGTCGAACACCTCGATGCTGGACATCTTCACCAGTGTGGTGCCGCGCTGGTCGATGCCCGGTCTGGTGCTGGTCGGCGACGCCGCACACACCCTGACCCCGATCCTGGGGCAGGGTGTCAACCACGCCATCATCGACGCCGTCACGCTGGCGCCACTGCTGGAGCGGGCGTTCGCCGAGGACGACGGAGCCGCCGTGGAGCGGGCCACCGAACAGTTCCAGCGATCCCGTGAGAAGCCGGTGAGCCGTTCCCGCCGGCTCCAGCTGCGCCAGGAGAAGCTGTTCGAACTCCACAGCCCGCTGGGCGGCAGGCTCCGGCGCTCCCTCTACCGGGTGGTGGACCGCAGCCCCAGGCTCAAGCTGCGCGTTCTGGCCGGGGCCTACTTCCAGTTGCAGAAGCCCGGTCCGGCCGCCACCCGCCGTGCCACGCAGCCCCATACCGGGACCTGACGGTCCGCCCTCCCACCGGGCCTCCGGTGGGAGGACGGCGGGGGGGGCCGGGGGGGGGGGGGGGGGGGGGGGGGGGGGGGCGGGGGGCGGGGGGGGGGGGGGGGGGGGGGGGGGGGGGGGGGGGGGGGGGGGGGGGTG
>NZ_JBICXG010000013.1:0-148403 GCF_043200175.1 Streptomyces sp. NPDC048462 | reverse complement strand
CCGCGCCCCGCCGGGCCCCCCCCCCCCCGCGCCCGCCGCCCCCCCCCCCGCCCCGCCCCGCCCCCCCCCCCCCCCCCCCCCCCCCCCCCCCCCCCCCCCCCCCGCGGTGCGGGGCTGTCACCAGGTGACCGGCAGCCGCTCCAGGCCGTGGACCATCATCCCGGTGGTCATCCGCAGGTTGTCCACCTCGTCGGCAAGGGCGAGGTTCGGGAAGCGGCGCAGCAGCGTGGAGAGCGTGATCTGAAGCTCCGCCCGAGCCAGCGCGGCGCCCAGGCAGAAGTGCGCGCCGTGGCCGAGCGCGAGGTGCCCGGTGGCCGAGGGGCGAGTCGGGTCGAACGTGTCCGGGTCGCCGTCCGTGAAGCGGTCGGCGTCCCGGTTGGCCGAACTGGTCGCCGCGATGACGCCGCTGTTCTTCGGGATCAGTGTGCCGCCGATCTCGACGTCCTCCAGTGTGATCCGGTACGGGCCGCCGTCGCCGATGGGGTTGATCCGCATCAGCTCCTCGACGGCGTGCACCATCAGCTCCGGGCGCTCCCGCAGCGCGGCCGTGTGCTCGGGGTGACGGAGCAGGGTCAGCACGCAGGTGCCGATCATGCTGACCGTGGTCTCGTGGCCGGCGACCAGCAGCGTGATGCCCATGACGATGAGTTCCATCTCGCTGAGGCTGCCCTCCTCGTCATGGGCGTTCACCAGAGCGCTCATGAGGTCGTCGCCGGGCTCCTCGCGCTTTCGCTGCACGAGCTGGCCGAGGTATCCGAACAACTCCATGCGGTTGGCGTTCATCTCCTCCGGCGACATCGACGTCAGCGAGACGAACGCGTCCGACCAGCCGCGGAACTTGTCGCGGTCCTCGAAGGGCACACCGAGCAGCTCGCAGATCACCATGACCGGCAGTGGGAAGGCGAAGACGGTGTTGAGGTCGACCGGCCCGTCCATCTTCTCCATCTTGTCCAGCAGCTCGTCGGTGAGCTCCTGGATGCGCGGGCGCAGGTTCTCCACCCGGCGGGCGGTGAACTCACGGGACACCAGCCGGCGCAGCCGGGTGTGCTCGGGCGGGTCCATGGTGAACAGGCTCGCGGGCATGGGCGGCAGGTTGGTCAGCTTCGGCGCGTCCGGCTCCACGGTGGCCGCGCGGCTGAAGCGCGCGTCACCCAGCACCGCGCGGACGTCCTCGTGGCGGCTCACCACGTAGCCCTCGTCCCCGCTGGGGAGCCGGACCTTGGCCACCGGGCACTGGGCGCGCAGTTCCTCGTAGACGGGGGGAACCTGCACCGCCGAGGGGCGGCGGAAGGGGTACTGAAGCTCGTCTTGGCCGACGGCGGACGCGGTGCTGTCCATGGGCTGGATACTCCTTCTGTGGGTGACGGTCGTTCGCGACCCACGCTCCCAGCGGGGGCTAGCGGCCCGGTAAAGGCCGCCGCGCCCCGGGCCGGCCCGGACCCGCGGCAGGCCCGCGACCTGGAGTGGTCGCGGGCCTGCGGGGTGGAGCCGGTGGTCCGTCAGGTCGGGGGGAGCCCGCGTCCCAGGGCCCGGCTCAGGGCGATGTGCGTCAGCCAGGCCATCCCGAAGGTGAAGGGGGCGGCGGTGTCCTCGGCGGGGCCGGGAATGGCGCTGCAGACCACCATGATGGCGAGCGGGATCCACACGCGCAGCACCACGTGCTGGAGGGCCGCCGAATTCGGCGCGAGCCTGGCCAGTAAGGGCACGAGCAGCCCGATCACGGCGAGCGGAATGGTGAGACCGGTGTGCTTCACCGCCTCGAAGACCGTCCAGACGAGCAGGAAGAGCCCGAGCAGTCCCCAGGCGAGACGTCCGGCTGTGGATGCGGACTTCGGCTCGGCGTCGGAGCTCACTGGTGTCATGTCGTCCCTCTTTCCGTGTCATTCGGCGTAGCGATCACACTACGGACCGTCAGTATGCAGGGTGGTCACGGGACTTGCCGGAGAGGTCCGACGCCTGCACCTCTCAGGCGGCCAGCGCTTCGCCGAGGCCGACCGGCGCCCAGTCCGGCTGCCCGGTGATCTCCAGCACCGCGCAGGTGCAGCTGAAGCCCGATCCCCCGCCGACCATCAGCACCCGGTCGCCGACAGCGAGCTGACGGTGCTCCAGGAGGTGGTTGAGGGCGGCGATCTGGTCGCCGGCGCCGAGGTGGCCGACACGGCGGGCGAAGTCCCAGGTGGACTTCTCGAACGGCATGTCCAGCAGCTGCGGCACCTGCCACTGCATCCGGCTGCGTCCGCTCGCCAGCACCACCACCCGCGCCACTTCGTCCCGGCCGATGCCCGCGTCGGAGAGGGCGGTGTCCACCACCGTCTTCACCACGGCGCCGACCCGCTGCGTCGCCGCGCGGAAACCGCCGGCGTTGGTACGCATGAAGTGGCTCACCCGGCCGGACAGGTCGAGCGGTTCGCCGGTCGGAACAGCCTTCAGCTCGGCGCCGCGCACCACCGCTTCCATGGCGTTGTCCGAGCCACTGGCGGTGGACAGCAGCCGGGCGACGCCACCCCGGCCGGACAGCACGATCGCGGTCGCCCCGTCGCCGTAGACGAAGCCGGGCTCACTGCTCCACCGCTTGATCAGCGGTGCGCCGAACCGGTCGGCGGTGGTGACCACGGCCGCCCCGTCCGGCCGGCCGTCTATCTGGCGGGCGGCCAGCTCCAGCGCCCCCATCGCCGCGTTGCACTCCTGCTGGACGCCGAACGCGGTCGCGTCCCGGCCCAGCGCGTGGCCCGCGACGTACGACGCGGCCGGCCACATCTCGACGCCCTGGAACCAGATGCCGGAGTGGATCAGCAGATCCACATCCGAGGCGTCCAGACCGGATCGCTTGACCGCGGTGGTGGCCGCCTGGACCGCCATGTCGGGCGGCGCGGTGCTCTCGTCGGCGACGCAGACCGAGATCAGGTCGTCCTGCTCCGCCTGTTCCGCGTCGTAGCGGCCTTCCTCCACGGCGGTGCGAGCCGACTCGGGCTCGGCCAGCCACACTCCCGTTCCCGCCACATAGACGTTCTCCCAGCGCATGGGATCGCTCCTCTCGACACGGACCTTGCCAGGATCATCGGCACAACGGCTTTGGCCCGGCTAAAGAGCAGGGCCGTGCGGCGTCGGCCGTGCGAAGGCCCGGGATCCCTGTCGCTCGGGATCCCGGGCCGCACGTCCACCGGCGGGGCGGGACGGGTCAGGACGCGCTTGCCGCGGGCTGCTCCGTCTTCTCCGCCTTCTCCGGCGCGCGGGCCGCTTCCCCGGCGGGCGGCCCGGCGTGCGCCGGTTCCATCCGGTCGAGGTGCAGGGCCTCGTGGAGCCGCCGCAGCGGGCCCGGGGCCCACCAGTTGGCGCTGCCGAGGAGCGCCATCAGGGAGGGCACGAGCAGGGCCCGCACCACGGTGGCGTCGATCAGTACGGCGAACGCGGTGCCGAGGCCGAGCTCCTTGATGAAGACCAGCCGGGAGAGCGCGAGCGCGCCGACCGCGAGGCAGAACAGCAGGGCCGCCGACGTGACGACGGGGCCGGTCCTGGCGAGCCCCTCGGCCACCGCCGTCCGGTCGTCCAGCCCGGCCGACCTGCCCTCCTTGATGCGGCCGAGCAGGAAGACGTTGTAGTCCGTGGACAGGCCGAAGGCGAGGGCGAAGACCAGGACCGGTGTGGTGACCTCGATGCCGTTCTGGGCGGCGAAGCCGAAGTGCCCGTCCTGGAACACCCAGACCAGGAAGCCCATGGCGGCGCCCGTGGAGAGGAAGTTCATCACCAGCGCCTTGAACGGAAGGATCAGCGAGCCGCAGAACGCGAACAGCAGGAGCAGCGTGACCACGGTGAGGATGCCCGCGGCGAGCGGCAGCTTGTCACCGATGCTCTGCTGCTGCGCCAGGAAGTCCGCGGTCAGCCCGGTGTAGCGGGCCGGGGAAGGTGCCTCGACGGCCTGGACCGCGTCCGCCGCCTCCTTGGCCCCGGTACTCAGCGGCGCACCGCCGAGCACCGCGTCGATCTCCCAGTGCCCGCTGTCGAGACGGAACGGGGCCCCGACCGACTCGACGCCCGGGACCGACCCGATCTGCTCCGCGTACGAGGTGAGCGGGGCGCCGCCGGCGCCGGTGTCGATGACGATCTGCATCGGCGAGGCGGGCGGCTTCCCGAAGTCCCGGTCCAGGGCCTGGGCCACCCGGCCCGCACTGGTGTCGGACGGCAGCGTGGAGGCGTCCGCCCCGGTGAACTTGATGCCGAGCACCGGCGAGGCGATCACCAGGAGTACCGCGGTGGCGGCCACCGCGACGACCACGGGCCGGTGCATCACGGCCGAGGCCAGCCGGTGCCAGCGGTTGCCCGCCGCCTCGCTCGCCGAGATGTCGCGCTGCCAGCGGCGCGGGGCGAGGGCGTTGACGCGCCGGCCCAGGACCGCGAGCAGTGCGGGCAGCCCGAGCAGGGCGAACAGCGCGGCCGAGACCACCGTGATGACGCCCGCGAGGCCCATGGACCGCAGATACGGGTGCGGGAACGCGATGAGCGAGGCGAGCGCGGCGGCCACGGTCAGCGCGCTGAAGAGCACGGTGCGCCCGGCGGTCGCCACCGTACGGCGGATCGCCTCGCTGCCCGCGCCGTGCACGGCGAGTTCCTCGCGGTAGCGGGACACCATCAGCAGCCCGAAGTCGACCGAGAGCCCGAGGCCCAGGGCGAAGGCGAGGTTGAGAGCTCCCGTCGAGACGCCCATGAACAGGGTGGCGAGCCGCAGCCCGGCCAGCGTGAGCAGCAGCGAGACGACCGCGCCGACGAGCGGCACCAGTGCGGCGACCACGCCGCGGAACACCAGGAACAGCAGAATGAGGATGAACGGCAGGGCGAGGGTCTCGGCCTTGGCGAGGTCCGTGTTGGACACGTCCGCGACCTGGACGTGGCCCGGGGTCGGTCCGCCGAGCCAGACGTTCCCGCGGAGCGCCGGGTCGTCCTCGATGGCCTTCTGGAGCGCCCTCTCCGCGTCGATGGTGGCCGACTCCTTCATCGGGCCGACCGAGCCGATGACCAGGGTGCTGCGGGAGTCGTCCGAGATCAGGGAGGGGTTGGACGCTGAGGCGTAGTCGATGACCTGCTCGACCTCGGGCCGGGCGTCCAGCAGCGCGGCCGCAGCCGCCACCCGGGCCGGTTTCGCGTCCTTCGCGCCGAGGGCCGCGTCGGTACGGACGAGCAGGGCGTACCCCTGCTGGGCGTCGATACCGGTGGCCTTCTCGATGACCTTGCGGGCCGCGACGTTGGCACCGCCCGGATCGTCGTAGTCGGAGAGGCCATTGGTCAGTTTGCTCTGCACCGCGCCGCCGAAGAGTGCGGCCAGCACGGTGGCGAGCACGGCCAGTAAGAGGCTGGCACGCCGCCTGGTATGCAGCGCTGAGCCCAGGGCAGAGAACATGGATCCTCACCTTCCGTCGTTGCGCAGAGTCTGGACGCGCCTGCTTTAGCCCCGCTGAAGTCCCCTGCCGGACACTCGCCCCGGCCGCATCCAGAACCGTATCGGCCGGCAACTGCTGTGACGGGAGATCCAGTTGATCGACAATATGTTCGTCATTGATGCCACGGTCCATCCCTACAATGTCGCGGACAGCAACCTCAAGAAAGACGGCGAATTCCCGAACCTGCACGCATTCGCGCTGCGGGAGATGCTGTGGGGCATGCACGAACGCTTCGCGACGAAGGGATCATCGATACCGCGCGAGGCGTTCTGCACCGACTGGCCACCGGAACTGCTGGCCTGGACCCTGTTCTCCGAGTCCGATGTGGACATGGCCGTCAATCACCGGCTGCGCATCGACAGCGTCTTCGAGGACGGTCTGTGCAACGGCGAGAAGAACCGGGTTCTGGCCGAGAAGTGGCCCCAGCGGGTGGTGCCGTACGCGGGGATCAATCCGCTGCTCGGCGTCGAGACGTGTATGCGTGATCTGCGCGAGCAGGTGGAATTGCTGCCGGGCACCATTGGCATCAAGGTGTACCCCAACGCGGGTTCGCCCGACCACAGCTGGCGGCTCGACGACCCGGAGTTCACCCCGTTCTTCGAGCTCGCCAAGGAACTGGGCATAAAGATCATCGCCGTTCACAAGATCGTCCCCAACGGCCTCGTCCCGCTGGGCCCGTTCGGCATCGACGACCTGGAGACGGTCGCCATCCGCCACATCGACCTCTCCTTCGAGATCGTGCACGCGGGACTTCCGCCCTTCGTGGAGGAGGTCGCCATGGCGCTCATGCGACTGCCCAACGTGTACGCCAACCTGGAGATCACCTCGGCCGTCCTGGCGCACGGCATGGGGTACGTGGAGGAGGCGCTCGCCCAGCTCATCTCGCTCGGCGGCGCGGAGAAGATCATCTATGCCTCCGGCGCCCTGCACTTCCACCCGCAGCCGGTGCTGGAGAAGATGGCACGGCTCACCTTCTCCGACCGGATCCTGGAGCGGTTCGGCCTGGAGCAGATCACCCAGGAGCAGCGGGCGGGCTTCCTCGCCGGCAACTACGCGCGCATCGCGGGGATCGACCTGCCGTCGGCCGCCGAGAAGATCCGCGACGACGAGTTCGCCACCTACCGCGCGGAACACGGCATGCGCCCGATGTGGTCCTACTGGCGGGAATCGCAGCCCGAGCTGTGGACCCCCGGATCCGAGGTCGCCGCATGAGCCCGCAGCTGCCCGCCGGACAGCGGGTGCGCGCGGCGCTCTGCGAGGTCTACGACCCCTGCAGCCAGTCCTGGCAGCGCCCCATGAGCCTGATCGACCTCGGCCTGGTGCGCGACGTGGCGGTGGACGACGACGGTCAGGCCACGGTACGGATCAGCCTCACGGCCCCGTTCTGCATGGCCGTGCCGACGATCATGCAGTCGGTCGAGCAGAAGGTGGGCGCCGTACCGGGCATCACCGCGGTGAAGGTGGACCTCGACGGCGGCACGATCTGGCGTCCGGAGCTGATGACGGACAAGGGGCGCGAGCTGCTCGCCGCCGCGCGGGCGACCGACCGCCACAGCCTGCCGCTGGTCAGTGTCAACGAGAACAGCGACTGAGCGGGACACGGGCACCTGGAAGGGGCCGGGCATCCTGTCGGATGCCCGGCCCCTTCCGTTCCCGGTCCCGCGCGCTGCGGCTACCGGGCCGCGCCGGCCGTCTCCCGCTCCCGGCGCACCGCCTCCCGGCCCTGCCGCATCCGGGCGAAGTCCAGTACCTGGCCGGTGAGGATGTCCAGCCGCCGGGCGGTACGCGCGTCGGCGCAGTCCGCCTCGGTGAACTCCGTGCCGGCACTCACGACCACCCCCATCGGGACCGTCCAGCCGCGCAGCGACTGCGCGGTGGCCCGCAGCCCGGCGAGCGCGGACGCGCCGGCCACGTCGTTCCACGCGACGGTGAGGCATCCCACGGCCCGCCCGTCCAGATAGCCCGGGGTGTCACCCGCCAGGTCCTCGGTGTGGTCGAGGGCGTTCTTCAGCAGACCCGACATCCCACCGTGGTACGTGGGGCTCGCCAGCAGGACACCGTCGGCGTTCCGCAGCGCCTCCAGCAGCCGCAGCGCGGGCCCGGACCGGGTGACGGCGTCCGGGTCGTACAGCGGCATCACGAGATCGGGACCGGTCAGCAGGGTGACGTGGGCGCCGGCCAGCCGGGCACGTGCGGCACAGGCGCGCAGCACGGCCGCGGAGACCGAGGTGGAACGCAACGAGCCGCCTACGGCGGCGATACGGATCGGACGCATGACGACTCCGGGATCGTGTCGGGTCGGGTCGGATCGGACTCACAACCGGGCGGCCGCCTCCTGCGCGGCCCGCACCCCGCTGAGCACGCCGGCGTCGGCGAGCAGGCCTCGGGGGCCCACCCAGTCGCCGGCCAGGAAGACACCCGGCCGGTCGGCCGCGGCCGGCCCCGGCCGGCCCGCCAGCCCGCCGAGCCGTGCCTCCGGCAACGCGGTCATGGTGGTGATCCTGGGCAGGAACCTCTCGTGCACCAGGACCTCGCGCCAGCCGGGCTGGCAGCTGTCCAGCATGGCGTACAGCCGGGCCCGCACCTCGCGGGCGCCGGGCTCCGTCCCGTCGTCGTACCGCGCCAGGTGCAGTACGGCGCCCCCGGCGGGTGCGAGCCGGGCGGTGCTGGAGAAGACGGAGAGGTACAACGGTTCGTCGACGCCGAAGACGAGCGAACGGGCCGGGTCGGGCAGCCGGCTCAGTGCCACGTCCAGGCAGGCCGTGTGCAGGGGGCGGCCCGCCCCGTCCGCGAGGCCGGGACGCTCCAGCAGCCGTCCCGCGGCGCCCGGGGACAGCCCCGCGACGACCACCGCGCGGGCCCGGATCCCCGGGCCGCCGGCCGTGGTGACGTAGGCGGTCGCCCCGCCCTCCACCGACTCGGCCCTGACTCCGGTGCGCAGCCGCACGCCCAGCGCGGCCGCCCGTTCGAGCAGCGCGTCGGCCACGGTGCGCCAGCCGCCGTCCACGTACCGCACCCCGCGCCGCGCCTCGGCGAAGTGCGCGGCCAGCGCATCCGCGCCGATCATGTCGGGGCGGCCCACATAGGAGCTGATGCGCAGCACGGCGAAGGCGGCCTGGCGGGCGCGCTCCGTGGGCAGCCGGTCGGCCAGCCACCGCGCGGCGTCCGTCCCGGCCCCTCCGGAGCGCGCGCCCGCCAGGGCCAGCAGCCGTGCGACGGCCACCCGTTCGCGTACCGAGAGCAGCCCGGTACGCATCAGCGGGCCGGCCGCGGCGTATCCGGGGTGCAGTTGCCCGTCGCGCAGCGCCAGGGCGCCGGCCAGGTCGGGGGCGCTGCCCGGGACGCGGACGCCCAGGGCCTCCAGCTGCTTGCGGGTGCTCCGGTACAGGGCGCGGGGGCCGAGGCCGAGCCGGTAGCCGTCGTGCTCGGTGGTGCGGGCCCGGCCGCCGGCCTCACTGCCTGATTCGAGCAGCACCACCCGGCGGCCGGGCCCGGCGGTGGACGCCAGCCGGACCGCGGCGACGAGGCCGGTGAGCCCCGCGCCGACGACGACCGCGTCCGCCCGCTCGTCCGGCCCCCGGCTCACTGCTGTCCGGCCCCGGGGAGGATGAACGGGAAGCCGTGCTTGTCCAGTTCGAGCGCCGAGTCGGTGACGGCCGTGACCAGTGCCTCCAGGTCCTCGGTGCTGTGCGCGCCGCCGGTGAACAGCATCGGGAGGCTGAGGGTGTAGAAGCCGCGCTTGCGCAGCATGAGGGTCAGCAGGAAGAACGCGATCGGGTTGACCGAGCCGGCGAACGTCCGGTAGTCGTCGTAGCTGTCCTTCTCCAGGAAGCCGAACGAGCCGATGAAGTCGCCGAAGCCGACCAGCCGCAGCGGGATGGCGGTCCGGGACCTGAAGTCGGCCAGCCGCTGCTGGACCATGGCGACCTTGGCGCGCGTCTGCGTGTAGTACGTGTCCCGCTGCTCGTGCAGCAGCCGCAGGCTCGCGTACGAGGCGGAGAGCGCCAGATGGTTGCCGGCGTGGGTGGTCTGGACGCAGGTCTTGCGCCCGATGTCGGTCAGCGGGAGCCCCGAGGTCTGCATGTGGTCGAGCAGGGCGGCCCGGCCGCCGACGGCCGAGAGCGGGATGCCCAGTCCGCTGATGACCTTGCCGTAGCAGTACAGGTCGGCCTCGATGCCGAAGTGGGCGGCGGCGCCGCCGGGTCCGTAGCGGAAGCCGGTCAGCACCTCGTCGAGGACGAACGGGACGCGCAGCCGGCGGCAGGCCTCGGACACGGTCTTGAGCAGCGGCACCGTGTGTTCGACGAACGGGAAGGAGGAGGACGCCGCCTCGGTCAGCACGCAGGCCAGTTCGTCCTTGTGCCGCTCGATCAGCTCCAGGGCGAGGACCGGGTCGTTGGGCAGCACCAGGAGGTCGCGTGCGTCGGCGGTCGGCACCCCGGTCAGCGCCGACTGGCGCTCGATCCCGCCCTCGGCCGTCCGGCCGGGGAAGGGCTGCGCGGGGTGCCCGTGGTACCAGAAGGCCGTGTTGTGCATCCCGAGGTCGTGGACTCCGTGCAGCGAGCCCTCGAACTTGGCGACCATCCGCCGGCCCGTGTGCGCCCTGGCCAGCCGGATCGCGGCGGCCGTCGCGTCCGTGCCCGAGTTCAGGAAGGCGAACTTCTCGACGTGCGGCACGAACTCGTGCAGCAGGTCGACGAGTTGCGCCTCGACCGGGTGGCAGTAGCCGTTGCCGGTGGTGGCCCCGAGCTGCTCCTTGACGAACTCCACGACCGGTTCGGGGCTGTGCCCGTGCAGGGCCTGGGCGCCGAAGCCGAGGTGGCAGTCGATGTAGGTGTTGCCGTCCACATCGGTGATCCGGCTGCCGTGCGCCTCGTTCACCATCAGCGGGAACTGCGGCGAGTGGAAGGGCCAGAAGACATGGGGGGACGCGTCCAGCTCACGCAGGCGCCCGGTGGCGGCGACGGAGCCGGTCTGTCGTTCGGTCAGCTCGGTGAACAGGTCGATCAGCCACTGCTGCGAGAGCAGTTCACCGACCAGTGACTCGACTGACGTCGCCTCGGAGGCGGTTGTGGTCATCACGTTCTCCAGGAAGGGTCGGGCGGGGCGTCGGTCACAGCGGCCGGGTGGCGCGGAGCACGCCGTAGCGCATCACGTCACGCTCGTACGCCTGCTTCATCAGGGGTACGGAGTTGAGGAACCTGAAGATGTCCATGCCCTTGGCCCGGACGAGCTTCCAGATCATGGAGGGGTCGCGGACCACGGGCTTGACGATGTCCGTGGAGAGCTTCCAGGTGTCCTGCACCTGTCCGGACCAGTCGACGGTCCGGACGTCCTCGAAGCCCAGGCCGCCCGCGAGGTCGCGGTACTGGTCCAGGGGCAGCACGTGCGAGACGACGAAGTCCCGGTAGATGCGGTCGAGCAGCCGGGACTCGTCGGACGTCAGCTTGTCGTCGCGGGCGCACCACGTGGCCACCAGGAGCGTGCCACCGGGCTTGAGCACCCGGAAGCACTCCGCCAGGAAAGCCTTCTTGTCGGGCATCAGCTCACAGCTCTCCAGCGCCCAGACCACGTCGAAGGAGCCTTCGGGGTAGTCCGTGTGCATGGCGTCCATCAGCCGGAACGCGGTGCGGTCGCTCACCCCGGCCTCGGCGGCCTTCGTCTCGGCGCGCCGGATCTGCTCCTCGCTGATGGTGATGCCGTCCACGTCGCAGCCCAGGGTCGACGCGAGGTGCGCCGACGAGGCGCCGATGCCGCAGCCGGCGTCGAGCACCCGCGCCCCCCGGGGCACCGGGGCGAAGGAGATCAGCTCCTCCACCAGCCGGACCTGGGCGGCGTGCCGGCCCGGGTCGGGTTCGCCGTCGGCCCAGTAGCCGTGGTGGATGTGCTCGCCCCACAGGTCCTCGTACAGCTCGATCAGGCCGTCGTAGTGGTCCTTGATGGCGGCGTGCAGATCGGGTGTGGCCCAGCGTGGCTTCAGTGCGCTCGTCATGGCGTGAGGTCCCATCGGAATCGGATCGGAACGGGATTCGGTGGCGGGTCAGAAGCGGATGAGTGCCGACTCCATGGTCAGTCCGGGGCCGAACGCCATGATCACGCCGTACTCGCCCGGTTCCGGGCGCTCCTCGCGCAGGATCCGGTCGAGGATGAGCAGGATCGTGGCCGAGGAGCAGTTGCCGTTCTCGGCGAGCACGGCCCTGGAGGACGCGAGCTGCCCGGGGCGGAGCTCCAGCTTCTCGCCGACGAAGTCGATGATCTTCGGGCCGCCCGGGTGGATGCCCCAGTGCCGTACGTCGGACGCCTCCAGCCCGTGCGGGGCCAGCAGCCGCTTGACGAACGGGTCGATGCTCTCCGACAGGTAGAACGGGACGTACGGGGAGAGCGTCATCCGGAACGCGGAGTCCTCGATGTGCCAGCTCATCGCGTGCATGGTCTCGGGATGCGTCTCGGTGTGCGTGCTGAGCACGACCGGGCCCGGCTCACCGTCGTCGGCCCCGAGCAGGAGCATCCCGCCGGCGTCGCCGAACAGGGCGTTCACGACGGCCTGTTCGGCCGTGTACTCGGGTCGCAGGTGAACGGAGCAGACCTCGGCGGACCCCGCGAGCACCAGCTCGTCGGGGCGGGCGGCCACCGCGTCCAGGGCGGTCTTCAGCACGTTGAAGGCGGCGTTGCAGCCCATGTGTCCGATGAAGGTGCGGCGCAGGTCCTGGCGCAGCCCGAACTCCCTGGCCAGCACGATGTCGGGGGTGGGTCCCGCGTACCCCGTGCAGCTGGCCAGCACCAGGGAGCCGACCCGCTCGCGCACGGCGCCGCCGGCCGCCTCGTCGAGGACGCCGCCGACCGTCTGGCGGCTCATGGCCAGGACGTTCTCCTCCCAGGCCAGCATGCGGGTCTTGATGGGCGGGAAGCCGTCCGCGTAGGCGGTGCGCGGGTCCCATGCCATGTGGCGGCTCTGCACCCCCGAACCCCGGAAGATCTCCTCGGCCTGGGGCACGTCCCGGAACATCTCCCGGTAGTACTCGTCGAAGGCACTCTGCTGCGGCACCACGTTCTCCGGCGCCGCGGTACGCAGGGCGAGGATCCGCGCCGCCCCACGGGTCTCCTGTGCGCCGGCCCCTGCGGCGGTCTCGGTCACGGCGTTCATCCCGCGGTCTCCAGGACCGCGCCGGCGGACTCCAGCCGTGCCTTGATCGCGTCGAGGAAGCCCTCGGTCACCTGGTCGCTCTGCTGCCTGGCGAACGGCTCGACCAGCGGCAGCACCACGGGCGCGATGTTCACGTCCGCCTCCGAGCGGGTGTCGATCTCCAGGTAGGTGGTGCCGGGCGTGTTGCCCGGCGAGGTACGGAACTCGCCCCAGGAGCGGAAGTTGTGCTCCCCGACCGGCTCCCAGCGGATGCGTCCGGGCTCGGTCGTGTCGAACCTCGACCGGTGGTCGGGGGTGTGGCTGACGGCACCGTTGGAGATGGTGGCCAGCACGTAGTGGTAGACGTCGTCGCCCTCGTCGGTCAGGGATTCCACGCCGGGCATCAGCACGCCGCAGCCGACGACGTCGAGGAGCAGCGCGCGTACGGTGTCCGGCTCGGCCCGGACTTCGGTGGCTACCGCACTGGCAGAGCGTATGGAGACCATGGTGTCCTTCACAGGTGTGAGTGCCGGTGCCCGGTTCAGCTCTCATGCGGGCCGGACTTGATTGCGTATCCGATGTAGCTGGCCGACAGATCGCCGCCAACGGTGAACTTCCCGAGCCGGCGGTGGCGCAGCAGGTCCGGCAGGAGCGCGGGGACCGGGCGGGCGGGGCCGAGGCCGCGGGAGTCGGTGAGGCGCATCCCGGACTCGGCCAGGAGCGTGCTCAGTTCGGCGGGACGGATGAACATCCGCCAGTTGTGGGTGCCCGGCTGGATGATCCGCAGGATCTTCTCGGCCACCAGGATCAGCAGCAGGTAGCTGCGCACGGTCCGGTTGACCGTGTCGAAGAGGAGCACGCCGCCGGGAACCAGCAGCCGCTCCACCTCGGCCAGCGCGGCCGGCAGGTCCTGGAAGTGCTCCAGCACGTCCGAGGCGACGACGGCCTCGGCGCAGCCGTCCGGCAACCCGGTGCCGTAGGCCGAACCGACCCGGTAGGTGACCTCCACCCCGGAGGCCTCCGCGTGCCGCCGGGCCGCGTCCACGGTGCCGGGCGACAGGTCGATGCCGGTCACCGGATAGCCGCGGGAGGCGAGGTCCTCGGAGACCAGGCCACCGCCGCAGCCGAGGTCCACGACCCGGACCTCTTCACGGGGGCGCCCGCCGAACCGGTTGCGCAGGATCCGGTCGAAGTACCCGGTACGCGCCGGGTTCATCTCGTGCAGGACGCGCAGCGGACCCTCGGTGTTCCACCAGTCGTCGCCGACCTGCTCGTAGTACTCGTTGTCGATCGGCACCGGGCGCGCTTCGGCCGCCCGGGTCCGGCTGTCGCCCGCGGTCGCGGCCATCACACCCACCTCGGTGTCTCGACGGGGCTGATGCCCAGGGTCGCCTTGCCGATGAACTCGCGGGCCATGTCGTTGGTGAACGGCAGCAGCGGACCGGCCTTGACGTCCCGCCAGATCTGCCCGATCCGGGAGCCCTCCCGGATGCCGGACCCGCCGATCACCTCGAACGCGGTCGCCACCACGTGTTCGGCCTCGTTGGTGATGTAGTACTTGGGCACGCAGGTGTCGGCCACGAACGCGGGCAGGTCGTCGCCCGGCTCCAGGTGGCGCGTCGCGTACTCGGTGAGGAGCGCGTCCATGGTGGCCAGCGAGGACCGCATCCGGGCCACCGCGAACTGGATGCCCGGCAGCCGGGCGAGGTCGGTGACCGCCGTGGTGGAGCGCCCCCGGGTGCGCCGCAGCGCGAGCTCGTAGGCCTGCTCGGCGAGCCCCAGGAAGACGGCCGCGAAGCAGTAGTGCCCCCACTGCTGACGGGCCATGACGAACAACGGGGTCAGCCCGTCGGGGAAGACCGAGTCGTCGGCGTCGACCTGCAGGGAGTCGAGCTTCAGCGAGTGCGACCCGGTCATCGGGAGCGCGAACCCGCTCCACCGCGAGATCACCTCGACGCCCCGCTCGGGCTTCTCCACGAAGAAGGCGGCGAGGTTGAACGGCGGTTCCAGGTGGTCGTCGTCGAGGCCGGCGGTGATCACCAGGTGGGTGGCCGCGTCGAAGCCGGTCGCGAAGTGCTTGACCCCGTCGAGGACGAAGCCGTCGGGGGTGCGCCGGGCCACCGTCGAGGGCATGACCCAGTTGCCGCCCGACCCCTCGTCGGTGAACGGCCCGACGATGAACGCCCCGTCCCGTACCGCGCCGAACATGCGCTCGCGCACGGCCACGCTCAGATCACTGCGCATCGACCCGGTGAGAACGGCGTGGATGGCCAGCGTGAAGGCGGTGGATCCGCAGCCGCCGGCGATGATCCGCAGCAGCCGGGTGTTCTCCTCCAGCGTGGCCTCGAAGCCGCCGAGCTCCCGCGGCACGTTCACGGCCGTGATCCCGGAGTCGATCAGGTCCTGGATGTTCTGCGCGACGAACTCGCCCTTGTCGTAACCCTCTTCGGCCCGCTGGGCGAAGCGTTCGGCCAGCTCCTGCGCGGTCGCTCGCAGCTGTGCCCAGCGCGCGGCGCGCTCCGTGTCCTGTACGGCTGTCGCCATCGCGCTCAGCCCTCCCATCGGGGTTCGGCGAACACCGGCACTCCGAGGGCGTGCTTGCCCGCCCACTCGGCCGTGACGTCGGAGTTCGGGGGTACGAGCAGTCCCGCCACCACGTCGCGGTAGGCGCGCTGCAGGGGATGGCCGGACAGGAGCGCGGAGCCGCCCTGTACCTGCATGGCGAGCGTGACGACCTCGTGGGCGAGGCGGCACACGCTGTTCTTCATCACGCTCATCTCGATGTAGTGCCCGAGCGGGTCCGCCGCGATCTCCCGGTCGTGGTCGGCCCGTACCGCCTGGTACAGATGCGCTTCGGCGGCCGCGAGGCGGGTCTTCATCTCCGCCACCCGGAACTGCACCCCGGGCAGATGGGCCACGGTCCGGTCCAGGACGTGCAGGGTGCGGCCGCGCTGCTCGCGTACGACGCCGTCGAGTGCGCCGCGCGCGATCCCGAGGAAGACGGAGGCGAAGCTGCACCAGGCCCAGTGGACGCCCTGCATGAACATCAGGGGCAGTGCGCCCGGTTCACCGACCATCTCGTCGGACGCGGCGAACAGGTCGTCCAGCAGCAGCGAGTGGCTGCCGGTGGCGCGCATGCCGGCCGCGTCCCACTCGGAGGTGACGGTGACCCCGCGCTCGGGCTTGGGGACCAGGAAGCCGACCGGCTCGGGCAGGCCCCGGTCATCGGTCCGGGCGGCCGAGAGGAACAGCAGGTCGGCGGCCGGGAACCCGGTGAAGAACCCCTTGCGGCCGTTGAGGAGGTATCCGCCCTCCACCGGCTCGGCCTTGGTCGTGGGGTGCCACCAGTTGCCGCCGACGCCGGGCTCGCTGAAACCGCCCGCGATGACCGAGCCCTCGTGGGCGATCGCCCGGTAGGCACGCTCCGCCCCGGGGCCGCCGATGCCCGCGATCATCGCGATGCCGTGCACGTGCATGTTGACGGCGAACGCGGTGTTGGCGCAGCCGGCGGCCAGGGTCTCCTGCGCCCGGCAGAGCTCCTCCAGGCCCACTCCCCCGCCGCCGTACTCGCGGGGAACGGTCATGGCCGTGTAGCCGGAGGCCACGAGCTCGCGGAAGTTCTCGGACGGGAAGGTGCCCTCCCGGTCGTGCTCGGCGGCCCGCTCGGCGAATCCCTTGGCCAGCTCCGCCGCGAGCGCGACGTAGTCCGTGTCCGTCGTGCGCGGTGCCGCATCGGTGAGGACGGTCATCGCGGCCTCCCCGCCACCATCGGCTGCGGGACGTCCGTGGTCACGGCCGCGCTCAGATAACGGGTGAGGCTGCCGACGGTGTCGCCCTCGGCCCGGGTGGCCATCGCCAGCCAGTCCGCGATGTCGACCTCGCCCAGCACGTCCCGGATCCGTTCGAAGAGCTCGGCGAGGTCGACCGAGTCGAAGCCGAGGTCCCCGGTGAGGCGGGAGTGTTCGGTAACCAGCCGGTCCGCCGTATCGGGTCGTACGGCGATGAGTTGCTCGGTCAGTATCATCAAGAAGGCTTGCGCCCGGTCGTCCTGCACATTCACTCCTGAAGCCTGAATATCCTCTGTCTGGGTGTGCCTGCCTGTGGGTACCGATGCTGGCCCCGGGCCCTGTAGTCCCGGTTGCGCCGACCGGCGCGAGCGGTTGCGCGTGCGGTACGGGTCAGGCCGCGGCCTGGCTCTTCCGGAAGCGGTCGACCAGTGCCCAGAGCGTCGCGGGGGACGTGAAGACCTCGGGCTCCAGGTCGTCGTCGGGGATGCTGATGCCGTAGGTGTTCTCGACGGTCATCAGCACCTCGACCATGGCCAGCGAGTCGAGACCCACCGCCTTGAGACTGATGTCGGGCCCGACCTCGCCGCGCTCGGCCAGCCTGGGCAGGATCTCCTTCAGCAGGCCCTCGAACGCCGGGTCCCAGTGCTCACTCATGTCAGCTCCTTCGTTGTCGTTCCGGCCGTCCGGAGGGACGGCCCGGTGTCCGGCGCGACCTGGTGCCGGTGCAGGGCGAGGCGGGTGGCGGAGACCACGTCGTCGCCGTCGACGAGCACCTCGGCCGGCGTCCGGTGCCCGAGGAAGCCGAGCAGGCTGGCCGAGAGTCCGTACGCGCCGACGTTCGGGAAGGCGAGCACCGTGCCGGTTCGCAGCCCGGCGATCTCCACACCGCGGCCCAGCAGGTCGGCCGGTGTGCACAGCGGGCCCGCCAGGGTGACCCGCTCAGTTGCCGCGTCGGGGTCGGTGTGCAGCGGCCGGGCCTTCATCGGCAGCAGCCGGCCGAGGCCGGAGAGCCCGCCGAGGTGGTTGATGCCCGAGTCGAGTACCGCGAAGCGGGAGCCCCGGCTGTCCTTGACATCGGTGACCGTGGTCAGCAGGGTGCCGCTGTCGCCGACCAGGTGGCGGCCGGACTCGAAGGCGATCCGGGGCGCGCCCTCGCGCCACCCGGGCAGGTGCTCGTCCAGGGCCTCGCTCACGGCGGCCCTCAGCCCGGGGTAGCGGGGCCGTTCACCGGGCACCGCGTACGGTGCGGCGAAGCCGCCTCCGAGGTCGACCAGCCGCAGGTCGATGCCGAGCCGGTCCCGCAGTTCGGCGGCGGTCCGCACGGACTGGATGATCTCGGCACACAGCCCGGCCTCGTCGCGGGCGTTGGTCAGCGGGAAGAAGTGCAGCCCGACGACGCGTGCGCCCTCGGTCAGCAGCCGGTGCGGGGCGTCGAACAGGACGTCCAGGTCGAAGCCGAACTGCGAGGCGCTGCCGGTCATCCGCAGCCCCGCGTCACCCGGCGCGCCGGACGCGTTGATCCGCAGGACGCAGTCCAGGGTCACCCCGTGCGCGGCACCGGCCGCGCCGACGCGTTCGAGGTCGCCGAACGACTCGGTGGAGTAGGAGCGCACCCCGAGACGGACCGCCTCGTCGAGCTCGCCCGGCGTCTTGCCGGGGCCCGAGTACAGCAGCTCGTGGGGCGGGCAGCCCGCTTCGACGGCGGCCGCGAGCTCGCCGCGGGAGGTGATCTCCGCGCGGGCACCGGCCCGCGTCAGCTCGGCGACCAGACCGGGGTGCGGATTGGCCTTGAGCGAGTAGTAGAGGCGGGAGCCCTCGGGCAGGGCGGCCGTCAGGTCCCGGTAGGCCTGCCGCACCCGGCCCAGGTCGTAGACGTACAGCGGGCTGCCGTAGTCGCTCAGCAGCCGCCCGGCCAGCTCCTCGCCGCTGTCGGGCCGGGGGGCCCGCTGGTCATGCGTCACCGTCGGTCTCCTTCAGATACGCCATGAGCCGCTTGCGGTCGGTCTTGCCGTTGGGGGTCAGCGGCAGCGCCGGGAGTACGTGGCAGATCTCCGGCACCTTCGCCGGCTCCAGGCGTTCGGCGAGCCGGTCCACGGCCTCCTGTGCCGTCAGCTCACCGACCACGAACAGGACCATGTCGCGGTCCGTCTCCGGAACGAGCAGCGAGGCCTCCCGGACGCCTTCGACGTCCAGGGCGGCGGCCTCGATCTCGATGGCGCTCATCCGCAGGCCCCGCCGCTTGAACAGGTCGTCCCTGCGGCCCTGGAAGTAGAGGTGGCCGTCCTTGTCGAGCCGGCCGTAGTCACCCGTGTGCAGGGTCGTCGTACCGTCCGCCCCGGTGCGGAAGCGCAGTGCGGTGGGCTGCGGCGCACGCCAGTAACCGGCCATGAGGTGCGGCCCGCGCACCGCGATCTCGCCCGTCTCCAGCGGCGGCAGCGGCCGGCCGTCCTCGTCCAGGATCAGCACCTGTGTGCCCGGCAGCGCGGGCCCGACCGAGCCGGGCCGGCCGATGTCGCCGTCCGGCTCCAGGATGGTGATGCGCTTGCACTCGGTGGTCCCGAACATCGCGGCCACCCGCGCGCCGGGGAACCGCTCGCGCAGCGCGGCGATCAGCGGGGCGTTGAGCGCGGCGCCCGTGTTGGTGAACAGGCGCACCTTCGTCGGCCGGGTGTCCCGGGTGGCGAGGCGGACGAGCAGTTCGCCGAGCGAGGGCACGAGCGGCACCACCGTCGCCCCGTTGTCGCGGGCGTAACCGAGCAGCCTGGCGTGCTCGTCGGCGTCGGAGAGCAGCAGTTCCGCCCCCGCGAGCGCGCAGAGCAGAGCCTGGTAGAGGCCGTAGTCGAAGGAGAGCGGCACCGCGGTGAGCACCACGTCGTCGGACCGGTAGCCGAGCCGGGCGGTGATCGCGCGGGCCGCGAACGCGATCGGCGCGTGCGGACAGGCCACGGCCTTGGGCGCGGCGGTGCTGCCCGAGGTGTAGATGAGCAGGGCCAGCCGGTCGGCGGGCACCGGGCGGGCCGGGCCGTCCGCAGGCCCGGACGGCGTGAAGTCGATCTCGTCGAAGACCAGTACGGGGGTGTCCTGCGGCCAGGTCACCCCGTCCGCCGCGACCCGCTCCGCGGCGCCCACCACGATGAGGGACGGCCGGGAGTCGGCCAGCACCGGGCTCAGGTGGTACGCCTTCATCGCGGGGCTGACCGGCACGAGCGTGGCGCCGTGGCGCCAGGTGCCGTACAGCAGCGCGAGGAACTCCTTGACGCTGCCGATCCGGGTGAGCACGCGGTCGCCCGGACCGATCCCGAGCTCACCGAGGCGCTGCTCGAACCCCCGTGCCGCCCGGTCGAGTTCGGCGTAGCTCCACACGCCCCGGCGGTCGCGGACCGCAGGCGCGTCGCAGGCCGCGGCGACCGCGCGGCCCAGGAAGGTCTCGGCGGCGTTCTCGATGTCGCTGGCCACGAAGGTGGTGTCGGGGAGCACCTCGGCGGGCGGGCTTGCGAAGGTGGTCACGGTGCCTCCGTGCGTCGCGTGCCGTCCAGGGGAAGCCACTGCGGCACCTCGGTGATCTCGGCCACCGCACAGGTGCGGCCGGCCCGGGGTGCGAGGTTCCGGCCGGCCCCGCCGAATCGGATGCCGGGCCGAGTGCCGGCCTGCCGGCCCGGCAGGCCGTCGGCGGCGAACCGCCCGGGGGCGTACCGGCCCGCCTCCACCGCCGAGCGGGCGGTGACCGCCCCTGGCAACCGGACTCCGGCACCCGCCACATGAACGCTTTCCCAGCGCATGTTCCTCCCATCGTCACGTCGTTGCCGCCATCCGCCGGTACGAGAACGCTTTCGTGACCGCACCCGGGCTGCGCCTGCATGCTCGGGGCCCCAGCTTTGGCCCTGCTAAAGACGAACGGCGCCGCGAGCTCCGGGCGGGGGCCGTGCCCCCTGCTCAAGCGGGGCTTCAGCAGTCCCGGCGAAGGTGCCGGACGGAGCCGCACACACGTGCCGCCCCTTCACGACGGCAAGGGAAGGACCCCGATGCGGGAGTTGCGTACGGACAGGGGCTCGACCGGCCCGGACCCGCGGCGTTGGCAGGTGCTCGGGATCCTCTCGCTCGCCCTCTTCGTGATCATCCTCAACAACGGCCTGCTCCATGTGGCGCTGCCCAGCCTGATGCGGGACCTGCATGCCGGAATCGGCCTGACGCAGTGGATCGTCGACGGCTACGCCCTGGTGTTCGCCGCGACGCTGCTGACCGCGGGCACCCTGTCCGACCGGTACGGCCGCAAACGGGCCACGCTGTTCGGCATGGCGCTCTTCGGCGCCGGATCACTGGTGGCACTGGCCACGGACGGTGCCGGGCAACTCATCGCGGCACGGGCGGTGATGGGGGTGGCCGCGGCGTTCGTCATGCCGGGCACGCTGTCGATCCTCGTCGACGTCTTCCCCGAGGAGGAACGGCCGAGGGCCATCGCCGTGTGGGGCAGCACCTCCGCGCTGGGCGTCGCCGCGGGCCCGGTCGTCGGCGGGGCACTCGTCCAGCACTTCTGGTGGGGCTCGGTCTTCCTGGTCAACCTGCTTCCGGTGGCCGCGGTGCTCGTCGCCGGAGCCGTCCTGCTGCCGGAGTCGGCGGCGCCGGTGCCCCGCCCGGCCGATCCGCTGGGCGCGGTCCTGGGCTCGGCCGGCATGGTGGGCCTCGTGTACGGCGCCATCCACGCGGCGGACCGGGGCTGGACGTCCGCGACCGTGCTCGCCTCGTTCGGCGCGGCCGGGGTGGCGGGGGCGCTCTTCGTGGCCTGGGAGCGGCGGCACCCGTATCCGATGGTGGACTTCGCCCTGCTGCGCAGACCCGCGTTCCTGGGGGCGAGCCTGGGCAACATGCTGCTCTTCCTGGGGCTCGCCGGCACCCTCTTCGTGCTGACCCAGCGTCTGCAGTTCGCCCTCGGCTACGGGCCGTTGCGGGCCGGGCTCGCCGTCGCGCCGCTGGCACTCGCCGTCGGGCTCGGCTCGGCCGCCGCCCCCTGGCTGGCCCGCCGCGCGGGGCCGCGCGGTGGTGTGGCAGGTGGGCTGGCGGTCACCGCGACGGGCATCTGGACGCTCGGAACGATGTCGGGCGGATACCCGGGGGTGCTGTCCGGGCTCTGCCTGAGCGGCATCGGTGTCGGCCTGGCACTCGCGCCGGCGACGGACACCGTGATGGGCCTCGTACCGCCGGAGCGCTCGGGCAACGCGGCGGCGCTCAACGACACCATGCAGGAGCTGGGCAACGCCCTCGGCGTGGCCGTGGTCGGCACCGTCCTCGCCCACGGATACAGCACGGCGGCGGGCGCCGCGCCGCTCTCCGAGCGGACCGGACACCTCTTCGAGCAGGCTGCGTCCGACGGCTTCCGGGTGGCGGCCGCCCTGGTCGCCGCCGGGGCCGTGCTGAGCGGCCTGCTGCTGCCCGGTCCCGCGCCCACCGTTCCGAGCGGGTCGGACCCGGGCAAGGATGTGGAGGATCACCGCCCGCCCGGCGCCGACTCCACCCGCCAACGAACCGCCTGAGAGCCGGTCGAGAACCACCCGAGAGCGACTCAAGAGCCGCCTGAGACCGCTTGGGGACCGGACGGCAACGCCCGGCCCACCACCGCGCGGTGGTGGGCCGGGCGTTGCCGTCCGATCTCAGGAGACTCCGACCGGGGCGCCCTTCACCAGCTCCTCCACGGCCGGCTCGACGACGGCCAGCAGGGGTTCGAGCCGCCCCTCCAGGAACAGCTTCCGCATCAGGGTCCGCTGGACCTTTCCGCTGGTGGTGCGCCGCACCGTTCCGGCGCCGACCAGCAGCACGTTGCCCACCGGCACACCGGCCTCCTCGCCGACCGCGCGCTGCACCCCGTCCAGCAGGGCCTGGTGGTGCGCCGCCTCCGTGTCCGGTCCGCCCGCGGCGCCCCTGACCTCCAGGACGACCACCAGCCGTTCGCGCACGTCTCCGCCTGGCCGCACGGCGAACACCGCGCCCGTGCCCAGCGAGGGGTGCGCCGCGCGGGCGGCGGCCTCCACGTCGTGCGGGTAGATGTTCCGGCCGTTGATCACGACCATCTCCTTGAGCCTGCCGGTCACGTAGAGCTCACCGTCGCTGAGGGCGCCGAGGTCCCCGGTGCGCAGCCAGCCGTCCGTCACCGCCCCGTCCGCGCCGGTGAGCCGCGCCCCGAAGGCCTCGGCGGTCGCCTCGGGACGGGACCAGTAGCCGGTCGCCACGCTCTCCCCGCGCACCCAGATCTCGCCGACCCCCTCCGGCCCGAGATCCCGCAGGGTGGCGGGGTCGGCGATCCGCACCTCGAAGTCCTCGGCCCGCACCACACCGCTGCTGACCAGCGTGCGAGTGGCCCCGCCCGGCACGGGCCCGGCGAGCTGCCCGGTCTCCAGGGCGGAGGTGTCGACGGTGCGGGTGACGGCCGGGCGCCCGAGCGGGGTGCCCGACACCAGCAGCGTCGTCTCCGCCATTCCGTAACAGGGGAAGAAGGTCTCGGGCCGGAAGCCCGCCGGGGCGAAGCGTCTCGCGAAGGCGTCGATGGTCTCCGCCCGTACCGGCTCCGCCCCGTTGCACGCCTGCGCCCAGCGGGAGAGGTCGAGCGAGGACAGCTCGGTGTCCTTCACCCGGCGTACGCACATGTCGTACCCGAAGTTGGGACCGCCCCCGATCGTGACCCCGTGGTCGCCGATCATCTCCAGCCAGCGCACCGGGCGGCGCAGGAACGTCTCCGGGGCCATCAGCGCGGCCCTGGCCCCGAGCCAGAGCGGGTGCAGCACGTGCCCGATGAGCCCCATGTCGTGGAACAGCGGAAGCCAGCTGCCCAGGCAGGAGTCGGCGTCCGACCCCAGGGAGCGCTGGATCGCCGCCTCGTTGGCCATCAGGTTGCGGTGGGAGACCATCACTCCCTTGGGCTCGCTCGTCGACCCCGAGGTGTACTGGAGGAAGGCCAGGCCGTCGAGTTGCGGTTCGGGCTCCCGCCAGTGGGTGGCGTCCCCCACCGGTCCCACGTCCGTGGCCACGCACGGGACGGCGTCCGGGCTGTCGCCCACCAGCCAGGACTCGACGGCCGGCGCGTGCTCGCGGGTCGTGAGCACCGCCCCGACCCGCGCGTCGGCGGCGATGCGCGACAGCCGCTGGAACTGCCGCTCGCCGGAGGGGAGCGGGGCCGGAACGGCGACGGCGCCGGCGTACTGGCAGCCGAGGAAGGCCGCGACGAACGGCAGCCCCGACGGATACAGCAACAGGACCTGCCGGCCGGCCAGTCCGCGCTCCTGAAGCCAGGAGGCGATGTCCTTGGCCTGTGCGTCGAGCTCCGCGTAGGTCAGCCGCTCCACCCAGCGTTCCGAGTCCGTCTCGTGCACGAAGGCGAACGCCTCCGCCGTGCCCCGCGCCTGTGCCCTGGCCAGGACGCGCTGGGAAAATGTCTCTTGGCTCATCGTCGTCTCTCCACTCCTGAGCACTGCTTCAGACCGGCAGGGAACCCGCGAGTAACGGGGCTTGGGCATAGCGACGCAGCAGGGCGGCGAGTTCGTGCAGGAAGGTGTCCTCGTGGGCGCGGATGAAGAAGTGCCCGCCGGGCATCTCCCGCACCTCGCAGCCACGCCCCGCGTGCCGCCTCCAGGCCACCACCTCGGGTACGGTCACCAGCCGGTCCCTGCCCCCGACGAACAAGTGCAGGGGAACCTTCACGGGTTCGGCGCCCGGCGTCACCGCGGAGGCGCACAGCAGCAGGTCGTCCCGGGCCACGGGCAGCAGCGCCGACAGGAACTCCGGGTGCTTCAGGATCACCCGGGGTATCCCGCCCAGCGCCGCCAGGCCGTTCACCAGCTCCTCGTCGCTCGCGTGCGGGTTCGCGATCCTGGGGGCGGGCAGATGGGGCGCGCGGTAGGAGCTGAGCACCAGGCCGAGCGGGAGCGGGGCGCCGCGGCTCTGGCGGCGGATGGTCAGCCGGTAGGCGATGAGCGCCCCCATGCTGTGGCCGTAGAGCACATGCGGCTCCCGCAGCTCCTCGTCGAGCTGCTCGTCCAGGTCCTCGACGAGTGCGTCGAGATCGGTGAACCTGGGCTCGTTGATGCGGCCCTCACGGCCGGGGAGCTGCACCGGCAGCACACGCGCACCGGCTCCGTGCTCGTCGAGTCCGCGCTGCCAGCGCCGGTACGCCGATGCCCCGCCGCCCGCGTACGGGAAGCAGAACAGCCGCACACCGGCTCCGGTCGGAGCGTCCGTCGGTAACTGGGGCGTCTGGGAAAGGTATCGCGTCATTCTGCTCCGCCTCGGGTTCGTCCGGCGACTGTGTGCCGGCCGGGCCCGGCCGCACGACGCGGTCGACTGCGGCCGTCGGAGCGGGCCGCACCCGCCCGGCCCTGGTGAACGGGTCCGGGCGGCGCGCCTGCCCGCCCGGCAGCACACCTTTCGGCCATCGGTGGAGCGGTACCCGGCCGACACGCATCGAGGGTGCGGGCGACCGCTAAAAGACGGCCAAATCGTAGGCGGGCGAGGCGAGGGAGGGGTCGTCGGCGAGAATGGCGTGATGCAGTCGCTGGAGCCGCTGCGAGGGCTCGATGCCGAGCTCCCGCACGAACGACGCGCGCACCTTGCGGAAGACCTCCAGGGCCTGCCAGGACCGCCCGCAGCGGCAGAGCGTCAGAATCAGCTGGGCGTGCAGGTTCTCCTGGAGCGGGTAGCGGGTGGTGAGCACGGTGAGTTCGCTGACCAGCTCCGCGTGCCGGCCCAGCCGCAGGTCCGCCGCGATCCGGCTCTCCAGCGCACCCCGGCGCACCTCGTCCAGGCGTCTCACCTCGGTCTCCAGCACCGGCCCGGTCCGTACGTCGGCGAGCGCGGGGCCACGCCACACGGTCAGCGCCTTCACCAGGAGCCGGGCGGCGAGCGCGACATCGTCCTCGGCCAGAGCCCGCTGCCCGCGCAGGGCGAGCCGTTCGAACTCCCGGGCGTCCACGTCGACGTCGGCCTCGGGCGGGTCCAGGATGTAGCCGGTGTGGCTGCGGATGAGGACCTCTTTCCCCTCGGGTCCGCCGACCGGTTCGAACGCCGCGGAGAGTCCGTGCCGCAGTTGCTTCACATAGGTCTGCACCACACCCGAGGGCCGCCCCGGAGGAGTTCCGTCCCACAGCTCCTCCGCCATGGCGGCCATGCTCACGTGACGTCCGAGGTTGGCCGCCAGTAACGCCAGCACCTGCCTCGGCTTCGCCGCGCTGGGCACTACGGACGTGCCGTTGACGGTCACGACCAGCGGTCCGAGGACACCGATCACCATCGCCCTGCTCCCTCCGCTAGCTCTATCGGAGACAGTGACACCTCACGGTCGCGGGCAGACAGGGACAGGTACACGTACCGGCCGTGAACCCACGGGGGTGCGCCGCATGACATCTTCATACGCCGAGGTCACAGGCGTGCGGATGACGGCGGACGGCCGGAACCGCTCGACGGACCCGGAGCGGGGCTCGGGGAACGGAGAGCGGGGCGAGGCCGGGCGCAGGCGTCAACTCCTCGTTCGCACCGTCCGGCGAGGTCCGCCGGAGCGCGATCGTCACTTTCTGCTGTTCATGCCCTACAGTGCGTAACGCAAGTCATGATCATCATGGCTCCTACCCACTCGTGGAGACCCTCGTGCGCCGCATGTTCACCAAGCTCACCGGCCTTGCCGCCGTGACCCTGCTCGGCTTCACGCTCGCCCAGCCCGCCGAGGCCGGACAGCACACCCCCGGCACCGGCCGGGCGGCCGAGGCGGCCCCCGCCTACTTCGAGATGACGGACGGCTACAGCGCGCGGAACCTCGTGGTGAAGCTGGTGAAGGAGGAGCAGATCCAGCACGCCAGGCAGCTGGTCGGCGGAGAGACCTCCGAGCGGCCGCACGTCATCGGCCGGATCATCAAGTCCCCGACCGACTACAGCCGGCAGTACAGCTTCCACTACGACCCCGAGAGCGTCAGCTTCTTCGACTACGCCATCGAGGTCTGCGACGCGACGCTGAGCTACACCGAGGACCACCTCGACGAGGTCGGCGGCCCGTTCCTGCCCGGCCGGATCCACTGCCCGTGGAGCTCGCGACTCGTCAGGGAAGTCACCGCCCCGTAAGGCATCCCGTCCCCGGCTCGCAGCCGCGCCCCGTTCACCGTTCGGAGGCGGCCGGTTCGGCCGGTCCGGGCGAGCGGGCCGGCTGAACGGTCACCAGCGCGATCCCCGCGCAGCACACCGCCAGCAGCAGGAGTTCGGCGGGCGACGGCGCGGGCGCGGTGTCCAGGGCCCAGTCACCGAGCCGGACCGTGAAGGGGACGGCCAGTTGGACGGCCGCCGTGAACACCGGGCCGCGGCGCAGGATGAGGCGGTGCTGTACGAGGTAGGCGGGGGCGTAGACGACCGCGCCGAGCACCACGATCCCGCCCGTCGCGGCGAGCGTCGGGGGGTGGCCGATCAGCGCGGGCAGGGCCATCGGCAGCAGCAGGCAGGTGGCCGCCGCCAGCAGTACGGGCAGCACGGCCAGCGGCGGCAGCCCGGACAGCCGGTCCCGGTACAGGAAGCCGTAGACCGCGAACGCCACCGTGGCCGCCGCCACCAGCAGCAGCCCCACCGCGTCCAGGTCCCCCGCGTCCGCGCCCAGCGCCGCGTATCCGGCGGCCGCGGCGCAGGCCAGGGCGGCGCCCACCGCCTTGCGGGGCCTGGACCGTTCGCCGAAGAACAGCGCGCCGACGGCCACCGAGGCGCACGGCATCAGCGCGACGACCAGGTTCGTGAGGGAGGTGCCGATGCGCGGGATGGCGAGCAGGGTCCCGGCGGCGTACCCGGCGAAGCCGAGCAGCCCGAGCAGCCAGACGGTTCCCGGGCGGGCGGCGGCCCGCCGCAGGTCCGCCCGGCCGTGCGCGCTCGACGCGGCGACGGCGGTGAGCGCCAGGCAGCACACCGCGGTGCGGCCGACCGCCACGATCAGCGGATCGGTACCGGTGACCAGCGCGCCGGACAGCAGCCAGGTGCCGGCGAGCAGCAGGACGAGAACGGCGGGCATCGCGCGTCCTTTCCACGGGCGGAGGGGAGCGGGTGGGCCCTCCGTCGGCCGGGGGGCCGCCCGAACGGTACGGCAGCCGCCCGGCGCCGCCCCGGGCGGCCCGTGCCCCGGCACCACCGCAAGCCGGGCATGACGCATCGAGCCGGTGCCGGGCTCTTCAAGCCGAGCAGGGCTCCTCAAGCCACCCGCTGATCGCCTCCCCGGGGCGCTGTCTCAACGGCGACGCCTCGTTCGAGCCATCGCGTCAACCGATCCCTGATTCCTGGTTCCTGATCATCTCCAGCAACAGGGCGTGCGTCTCCGCGTCGGCCGCCACCACCAGACCGCCCGCACCGGTGTGCGGCGGCAGGCCGCGCAGGTCGGTCACCACGCAGCCCGCGGCCTGGCAGAGCGCGATGCCCGCGGAGAAGTGCACGCTGTCGCGCAGCCGCCCGTCGGTGACGTACGCGGCCCTTCGCCCGGCCGCGACCCAGGTCACGGCCAGCGTGCTGGAGACCACGCGCGGCCGGAAGTGCTCCGCGAACCCGGGGTCGGCCAGCAGCGCGACCGCCCGGAAGCCGGGCGCGTTGGGGAACGGCGGGTCGAGGTTGACGTCCACCAGCCGCGATCCGGACGAGGGTGCCAACTCCTCGTCCGTGCCGTCCGTGCCGTCCGCACCACCCGTACCGTCCGCACCACCCGTGCCGCCGCTGCGGAGGCGGGCGCGCTCGCCGTCCGTCCAGAACACCTCTCCGCCGAACGGGTCGGCCACCGCCGCTGCCGTGATGGACGACCCTTCGCGCAGGGCGACGTTCACCGCGACCACCATGGTGTTCACGGCGTAGTTCAGCGTGCCGCACAAGGGGTCGACCAGCCACCTGCGTTCGGCGGCTTCCGCTCCGGTGCGGCCGCTCTCCTCACCCGTCACGGCGTCATCGGGCCGGGCCGTTCGCAGAACATCGAGGATGGCCTTCTCCGCGGCGACGTCGGCGGCCGTCGCGAAGTCACCCCCGCCTTTCTCGAACCGCTGCAACGAGGTCCCGTACATCTCCCGGACCACCGCCGCGCCCGCCCGTACCGCTCTGACAGCCAGTCGCGCGTCGCTTTCCGTGTTCATGCTCAGCATGAACCTCAGGCTATTCGCGCCCGTTCCCGGACCGCCACGGTTTCCCTTCGAACCCTCACCGGGGCAGCTGCCCCTCCCGGTTGACCTCCGTCACCCGCGCCCGCAGCACGAGCCCCGGCGAGGCCGGCCGGACGGAATCGGGCGGGCAGTCCCACTCCGATCCCCCGCCGGGCGGCCGCAGCTGCACGTACGGCCCGACGCGCCCCATCACCCGGCCCACCCGCCCGTCGCGCACGTCCACGGCGAACGAACCCGGCTCCGGCGTACACGCCTCCGGCTCACCGCTCTCACCCACCATGGCCTGCCGCCTTCCCGTCCAGCACACCGCTCAGCCGCCGCACCGTGTCGAGGTTGCAGCGCCCCAGGTCGACGAGCACACCCGGCCCGCTCCCCGCACACGAGACGGGGTCGACCCGCAGCGAAGGCAGGGTGATCCCGACCCCCGCGAGCCCTTCCCGCAGCCGCTCGACCGCCTCTTCCGCCTCCCGCACTCTGCCCGCCGTAACCCTGCGCCGCTCCGTTGTCGTCATGATCCATTCCTTCCACGCTGAGTAATGTCAATGCATACCCAGCGTGTCCAATCTCTCGTTAGCCTGGAAGAGGTGCAGTTCCAACAACCGCTTGTGCATCACAGGGAGTTGTCATGCCGGGGCCCAGAAAGCTCGATCCCTCCTCCTCGCCGCGGGCCCTCCTCGGCGCCGAACTCCGCCACCGAAGAGAGGCCGCGGGCCTCTCCCAGTCGGACCTGGGCGCCCCGCTCTTCCTCAGCGGCTCGTTCATCGGCCAGCTGGAGTCGGGGGTACGGCGCATGCAGATGGACCAGGCGGAGAAGTTCGACGAGATCCTCGACGCGGACGGCTTCTTCGTACGGAACTGCGCGGCGCTGAAGAAGTCGAAGTACCCGGAACACTTCGCGGAGGCGGCCGAGGCGGAGGCCCGCGCGGAGACGATCCGGGAGTACGCGCCCCAGCTCATCCCGGGGCTGTTGCAGACGGAGGGGTACGCACGGGCGGTGTTTCGGGATGGTCTCCCCACGGCTACCGAGCGCACGATCGACGAGCTGGTGGCAGCCAGGCTTGAGCGAGCGCAACTGCTCGCACATCCAACAGTGCCGATGTTGTGGGTGGTGCTGGACGAGGCGGTCTTACGCCGGAAGGTCGGCGGACCTGCGGTGATGGCGGAAGCACTTCGCCATATCGCCGGGCTGATCGGACAACACCGCGCTATCGTCCAGGTTTTGCCATTCTCCGAAGGCGGACACGCGGCCATGGGTGGGGGCCTCAAGCTAATGGCCTTTTCAGACGCGCCTCCGTTGGCCTATCTGGACAGCCTCGGCTCGGGTCAACTCCTGGATGATCCGCTCACGGTCAGAAAATACGAACTGACCTACGATCTATTGATGGCTGGCGCATGCTCACCATCAGAGTCGCTGGCCTTGATCGAGTCGGTGGCGGAGGATTACGACCATGAAGCTCAGCGGTTCTGACTACGACCTGTCCACGGCGACATGGCACAAGTCCACCTACAGCGATGCCAGCGGCGGAAACTGCGTAGAGGTCGCGACCTGGCACAAGTCCTCCTGCAGCGGAGCAAGCGGAGGCGACTGCCTGGAGGTCGGCACCAGCTGGCGCAAGTCCTCACACAGCGGCGGCGACGGCGGGGACTGCCTCGAAGTCCTCGACGGGCTTCCCGAGGTCGTCCCCGTCCGGGACTCCAAGGTGGCCGAAGGCCCGGTGCTGATGTTCCGCGCGGCGGCCTGGCAGTCGTTCGTCGACGACCTCGGGTGAGTTACTCGCGGACCTGGGCGTTCACCGCGGGCTGCGCGTCGTCGCTGTCAGCGCCCAGGCTCGCGAGCAGGCGCAGCCCGTCCTCGGCGGGGCTGCCGGGGGCCGCGGCCAGCACCACGAGCTCCATGCCCGACTCGTCGGGCAGCGCGAAGTTCTCCTGGTGCAGCTCCAGCAGCCCGACCAACGGGTGCCGGTACGCCTTGCAGCCGTGCGTGCGGGCGCGCACGTCCGCGCGGGCCCAGAGGCGGCGGAAGCGCTCGCTGCCCATCGACAGCTCCCCGATCAGCGAGGCCAGTCGGGGGTCGTCGGGGTATTTGCCGGCGGCCAGGCGCAGGTGCCCGACCGCGTCGAGGGTGCACGTCTCCCAGCCCGCGTAGAGGCCGCGTTCGGACTCCTCCAGGAAGATGTGCCGGGCGGTGTTCAGGCCGGGCAGCGGCAGTCCGTAGAGCAGCCGGGCGAGGCGGTTCCCGGCGAGCACGTCCATCCGGTGATTCATGATCATCGCGGGTGCGCCGGCCGTCAGGTCGAGGACCTGCAGCAGCTCCGGCCGGACCCGCACGGCCGGGGCCTTCGTCCGGCGGCGGCGCTGACCGGCGAGCCGGCCCAGGTGGTCGCGTTCCGTCTCGTCGAGGCACAGGACGCGGGCGAGCGCGTCCAGGACCTGTTCGGAGGGCTGGGTGGCGCGGCCCTGCTCCAGGCGTACGTAGTAGTCGACGCTGACTCCGGACAGGTGCGCGACCTCTTCGCGGCGCAGTCCCTCGACCCGGCGGCGGCTGTCGACGTTGATGCCGACGGACGCCGGGTCGACGCGGGAGCGCCGGGTGCGGAGGAAGCCTGCGAGATCGTCCATGCACTCCAGTATGGCCTCGCGGGGGCGGCGGGAGGGTGGCCCTGCCGATACCAGGAAGTCCGGTCCGACGGAAGAAGCGCCCCTGAACAGAGGGCGCCCGGGTGCGCAGAATCAAAGGCATCCGACCGACCGCCCGACCGATCCGATGGAGTTCCCATGAAGACGCTGATCGTCCACGCCCACCCGGAGCCGGACTCGCTCAACGGTTCACTGAAGGACCTCGCGGTGTCCACGCTGGAGGCGGCGGGGCACGAGGTGCGGGTGAGCGATCTGTACGCGATGGGCTGGAAGGCGGTCGTGGACGCCTCGGACTACGGTCCCGCCGCATCGAGTCCGCTGAAGGTCGCCAGGGACTCGGGCCGGGCCTTCGAGTCCGGGACGCTCACCCCGGACGTGCTCGCCGAGCAGGAGAAGCTGCTCTGGGCGGACACGATCATCTTCCAGTTCCCGCTGTGGTGGTACTCGATGCCCGCGATCCTCAAGGGCTGGGTGGACCGGGTGTTCACCTACCGATTCGCGTACGGCGTCGGGGAGCACAGCGACACCAAGTACGGCGAGCGCTACGGCGAGGGCACCCTCGCGGGCAGGCGGGCCCTGCTGTCGGTGACCGTCGGCGGCCCGGAGGCGCACTACTCGGCTCGCGGGATCAACGGCCCGATCGACGATCTGCTGTTCCCGATCCACCACGGCATCCTCTACTACCCGGGTATCGAGGTGCTCCCGCCGTTCGTGCTGCACGGCACCGACCGGATGGACGGCGAGGAGTACGCGGTCGCCGCCAAGGCCTGGGAGCAGCGGCTGCTCACCCTGGAGTCGACCGAGCCGATCCCGTTCCGGCGGCAGAACTTCGGTGACTACGAGATCCCGTCGCTGCACCTGAAGGAGGGGCTGGAGTCCGCGGACCGCCAGGGATTCGCGCTGCATGTGCGCGGCTGAGGGCGGTGCGCGCCCCCGGTCGCCGACCCCGGCCGCGCGCCCGCCGGCAGTGACCGGTCAGAGGACGGCGAGCCGGTCCACCAGCAGCTCCGTCCGCCGCTCGGCTTGCTCCGGCGGCAGCCGTCCCGCCCGGGTCAGGGTCGCCAGTCCGTGCAGGGCCGCCCAGAACACCTCGGTGAACAGGGCCGGGTGGACGCCGTCGCCCGCTACGGCGCCGAGGGTCTCCAGCAGGGCGGCGAAGGCGTCCTTCAGGGGCTCCGGGGTGTCCTCCGCCGCGAACGCCAGGCCGCCGTCGAGCTGGAACATGGCGTCGTAGACCGCCGGGTTGCGAGCGGCGAAGTCGAGGTAGGCGCGGGCGAGGGCGGTGGCCCTGGCGCGGGGGCCGGCCGCGGCTGCGGTCGCGGCCCGCAGCGTCGCGGCCATCTCGGCGGCGCCTTCCAGGGCGACGGCGCCGATGATCTCCCGCTTGCCGCGGAAGTGGCTGTAGAGGACGGGCTGGCTGTATTCGATGCGCTCGGCGAGCCGGCGGGTGGTGACCGCGTCCCAGCCCTGCTGCTCGGCGAGTTCGCGGGCCGTCGCCACGATGAGGCGTTCACGCTCCGACCGTTCGCGCTGCTTGCGTTCCTGTACCGACATACCTCGATCCTAGCACCGCTAGACAACCGAGCGATGAAAGCATTAGCGTTGCCTCATTATCTAGCAACACTAGATTTTGGGAGGTCGCCATGCTCAACGCACTTGAGGTCTTCACCACCGTGACCGTCGGCTTGATGGTGGGGGTGGAGTTCTCCGTCGCCTTCGTCCTCAACCGCATCTTCAACGCGCTCCCCGGTGACGCCGGTCAGCTCGGCCGCGCTCATGGCGCCCGGATGCTCGGTGCCGCGATGCCGGTCTGGTACATCACCTCGCTCGTCCTCGTCGCGGTCTGGGCCGTCGCCGGACGGCACCACCCCGGCACCGGCCTCACCGTCACCGCCGGCGCGCTGCTGATCGTCAGCGTGATCATGTCGGTCGTGCTGCTCGTCCCGATCAACAACCGGAGCAAGGCTTGGACCCCCGAGAACCGGCCCGCCGACTGGAAGCAGCAGATGAGCCGCTGGGACCGCTACCACTACGTCCGCGTCGCCGTCATCGTCGCCGCCTTCGCGCTGCTGGTCGTCGCCCTCGTCTGAGTGCCCGGCGGGAGTACCGGCCTCAGGACGCGGACGGCCCGATGTGAATGATCTGGATCAGGTTGCCGCAGGTGTCGTCCAGGACCGCGGTGGTGACCGGGCCCATCTCCACGGGCTCCTGCGTGAAGTGCACGCCGAGTCCGCGCAGTCGGCCGAACTCGGCGCGCACGTCGTCCACGGCGAAGGAGGTGGCCGGGATTCCGTCCGCGACCAGCGCCGTCTTGTACGGCTTCACCGCCGGGTGGCTGTCCGGCTCCAGGAGCAGTTCGGTCCCGTCGCGGTCATCGGGCGAGACGACGGTGAGCCACCGGTCCGCACCGACCGGGACGTCGTTCTTCTTCACGAAGCCCAGCACATCCGTGTAGAAGCGCACGGCCTTCTCCTGGTCATCGACGAAGACGCTGGACAGATGGATCCTCATGGGCACTCCCCGGTGCATCGGACCTGAGCCATCGGGGCGCGACGCGCTCAGGGGTAGCGGTGGTCAGATCGTGGCACCCGCCTCTGACAACGCTCCGCTCAGCGCTGGTCGGCGCGGAAGATCTCACTCTCACGCACCACGGCCAGGGCGAAGGCGAGACGCTTGTCGAGACCGTCGTGCTTGATGAAGTACCAGCGGTCGCCATGGCCGTTGCGCGGAAAGGTCAGCACCTCGTCCCCGTACTCCCCTCGACGGGGACGAGGTAGACGCCGGGGACCATGTACGCGTCGCCCCCGCGCCTCCTCATGAACCGGACCGCGTGGGCGCCCTCGCCCCGGGTCGACTCCGCATCGTGTGCCGCATCATCCGGCCCACCGTGAACTGGTTGATCGAGTCCCGGTGCCCCGCCTCGAAGGGCTCGGCCCGCCGGTTCCTGCCGAGTGCCGTGCGCTTCGCCTCCCCGTCCGTCGGGAGCCCTCTCCGGCGACACAACGATACGAGGAGTTGCAAGAGTTGCCGTGGTGTGGAGTGAGCGGGCACGGGTACGGGATGGCGGTCCGTCAACTACACGGGGCCGCTGGCGACGGGCCGCACGGAGGGCGAGGAAACCGTGATCGACAAGAGGTTTTTGGCGTTTCTTGCGCTATGCGGGTGCGCGTCGGTATTCGGATTGATCCTTGGTTTTACCAGAGACGGAAGTAGCCGAGTCATGCCCCTGTTCGGTGGCGTGATGGGCGTTACATGCATCTGCATCCTTGTGTACCTCCTGATACGCAATCGAAAGGGCGGGAGCAGCTGAACGAAGGGCATTCGCCTCAGGCCGCGCCTACCTGACGAACGAGGCAGGAGCGATCGGCCGGGCGGGGAGAAACGGACGGACTACTCCCGGACTCGGCTCGGCCGGCACGTCGACCGCCGGGATGGACGCAGGGTTCAACCGCGAGTCCGGGGGCACCCTGAACTCCATGGGGCAAGGTCGCCGGGAGCGTGGCCGGAGGCACCGCCGGTACGTTCTGCGCAACCCCCGGATCCACTCCGATTCCCACCCGGAAGGAGCACTATGCCCAACGTCGCATGGACGGTCGAGCAGAAAGCGGCCATAAAGCGTTACATGCTATTCGCTAAAATCCTGTCAGTAGTCGGAGTGATCTTTTCGATCGCCCTCATCCTCTCCGGGAACACGGGAGGGTGGATTCTTCTCGGAATGCTTGTTTGCATGTACGGAGCAACCCACCTCTTCATACGCAACAAGGCGAGAATGCAGCCCTGAACCAACGGTGCATTCATTACACGCCCGTCATCAGCCACCGGCTCACCGGTGACCGCCGCCGCCGCCGCGAGCTCCCGCAGCACCAACGTGTGCTCACGGGTCTGGCGTACCTGCGCAAGAGCGGCACGCCGGCCCGGATAGCCGCCGGCTTCGACATCTCCGCCGGCACCGCCCACGCCCGTACCGCCGGGGTCGTCGATCTCCCCGCCACCCCGCTACCCCGAGCAGGCGCTCAGCCCCCTTCGAGCTCCCGGCGCACGGTGGCCGCGATGGGGGCGAGAGCCGCAGCGAGGTGGCGGCGTTGAGCGGCGCTCAGCGGATCGAACACCAGCCGCTTCACCTGGGCGACGTGTTCCGGCGCGCTCTCGACGAGCTTCTGCCGGCCTGCGTCGGTCAGAGCGGCGAGGGTGTAGCGGCCGTCGCCGGGGTCGGGGCGGCGGGTGACCCAGTCGCGGGCCTCGAAGCGATCCATCAGCTTCGACAGGCGGGGCTGGGTGCTGTCGCAGACCCGGGCCAGGTCGCTGAGCCGCATCGTGGCGCCGTCGGACATCGACAGCTGGGCCAGCACCCCGTACTCGAAGTTGGAGATGCCGGCGTCTCGCTGCAACTGGCGGTCGAGGGCTGCCGGGAGGGCGATGACGACCGTGAGCAGCGCCTGCCACAGGTCCTGCTGGTCGTCGTCGAGCCAGGGTGACTGGGTGTCCATGAACCCCATCCTACTTGCCCCGGCAACTCACATCACTTGCCTGGGCAAGTGATTCCAGGCTACCTTTTGACTTGCCTCGGCAAGTAAAAACACTTGCCGAGGAAAGTGAAGGAGCCGATTTCAATGACCGACACGAGCAAGCTGCCGCCCCCGGACGGCCTCACTTCCCCCTTCCCGTTACGCGCACCGGCAGCCGCTTACGACGACCTGCTCGCCCGGGTCCTGCCACAGGCGCGCGAGCAGCGGCTGTGGAACCCCTCAGACGGTTCCGTGCCCAGCCTCTTCGTCAGCCACGGCGCCCCCTTCACCCTCGACGATCCGCAGTGGCTCGGTGACCTCTTCGACTGGTCCAGATCGATGCCCAAACCCCGGGGCATCGTCGTCATCTCGGCCCACTGGGAACGAGCACCGGCCGCGATCTCCCGCGCCTCGGCCGGCGGGCCGCTCCACTACGACTTCAGCGGCTTCCACCCCCGGTACAAGACCCTCACCTACGCCACCCCGGACGCCACCGACCTGGCCCGGCGGCTCACGGGGCTGCTGGGCCGGACACCGGTGCACGAGTTCGCCGACCGAGGCCTCGACCACGGCGCCTACATCCCGCTCATGGCCATGTATCCCGCAGCCGACGTCCCGGTCGTGCAGCTGTCGATGCCCAGCCTCGACCCCGGCGCCCTGCTGCGGCTCGGGGCGCGCCTGCGGCCCCTGCGCGACGAGGGCGTCCTCGTTCTCGGCTCGGGCTTCATGACGCACAGCTTCGACGTGTTCCGCCGGCCGGAACTCGCCGCCACCCTCAAGGCCTTCGACGAATGGGCCGTCGACGCCCTCACCCGGGGAGACGTCGACGCCCTCACCGACTACCGCGACAAGGCGCCGGGCGCCGCCGTCGCCCATCCGACGGCCGACCACTTCGTCCCGCTGCTGCTCACCGTCGGCGCCGCCGACGACCCCGGCAGCGCCGTGAGCGCCATCGACCGCGTGGTGATGGGCAACTCCACCCGGTCCGTGCAGCTGACCTGAGCGCCCTACCGCGATCACCGGCACCTCACCGCAATCCCAGCAATCCCAGCAGTCACTGCAATCACTGCAATCACTGCAATCACCCCGGAGGAAATGCCATGAAGGCAATGCGTATCCACGAGTTCGGCAGCAGCGACGTCCTTCGCCACGAAGAGGTGGACCGCCCCGTCCCCGGCCCCGGGCAGGTGCTGGTGCGGGTGGCGGCCACGTCGTTCAACCCGGTCGACGACCACATCCGCGCCGGATTCCTGGCCGAGATGATCCCGATCACCCTCCCGTACGTGCCGGGGATCGACCTGGCGGGCACCGTCGCCGAACTCGGCGCGGACGTGACGGGTCCGGAGGTCGGTGACCGGGTCGTGGCGATGCTGCCCCTGGACTCCGCAGGCGGCGCCGCCGAGTACGCGCTCGTCGCGGCCGAGTCGCTGGCCCCTGCACCCCGGACGACCGAGCTGGCCGACGCCGCCGCGCTCCCGCTGACCGGCCTCGCGGCCTGGCAGACGACATTCGAGCTGGCCGAGCTGAAACCCGGTCAGACGGTCCTGGTCAACGGGGCAGGGGGCGCCGTGGGCAGCCTCGTGGTCCAGCTCGCCGTCGACGCGGGAGCACACGTCACCGCTGTGGACGCGCCTCAGCACGCCGACCGCCTCCGGGGTTACGGCGCACACCGGGTCGTCGGCCCCCTCGCGCTCGCCGACGGGCCGGCCGCCGTGGGCGGTCCGTTCCAGGTCGTCGTGAACCATGTCCGCGTCTCTCCGGAGGAGCTGGCGCAGCTCACGGACTACGTCGCCGACGGCGGGGTCGCCGCCAGCTCGGCCGGCCCGGTCCCCGAGGACCCCGACCGTGGGGTGCGCAGCGCGAACCTGTGGGTGCGCAGCGACGGAGCCCAACTGGCCGAGCTGGTGGCCAAGGTGGATGCGGGCAGGCTACGGGTCCACGTCGCCGCCCACCGGCCGGTGGCCGAGCTGGCCGCCGTGCACGAGGACGCCGGCGCAGGGCGGCTGCCCGGAAAGACGGTGGTGCTCGTTCCCGGGGTATCACCGAGGTAAGTCCGAAAGGTGCCGTGGGACGGCTCTGAAGCCGCGAGGGGCCGGGGTTCGAGCCTGCTCCTGCCGGGCGGTCGATGTCCTCACGCACTCGATGCGTACCGCAAAACCGCTGTCCGATTGTCGGAACGCGGTGATAAAGAGGCGAGGTGACAACGACACTTGAGTTCCCCGCTCTGCTGCGCCTGATCGACGAACGGTCGACCGCCTTCCGCGCCTCGGTCGCCTCCGCGCCCAGCCTCGGCGTACAGGTGCCGACCTGCCCCGAGTGGACGCTGTTCGATCTGGCGCAGCACATCGGCGAGGGGCGCCGCGACTGGGCCGCCACCGTCGCCGCAGGGCCGGCTCCGGCCAAGTCCGCAGCGCAGGGCGCCCCGGCCGCGCCTCAAGAGCGGGAGGCCCTGCTGGCCTGGTTGGCGGAGTCCACGGAGCAACTGCTGGACGCATTGAGGAAGGCCGGTCCGGACCTCGGTTGCTGGACCTGGTGGAGTGACTCGCAGTCGCCGCGGACCTCCGGCGCCGTCGCCCGGCACCAGCTCCAGCAGATGGCGGTACACACGTACGACGCCCAGATCACCGTAGGTGCCCCGCAGCCGCTCCCGGACGACGTGGCACTCGACGGTGTCGAGGAGTTCCTGTTCACCTGCGTCGCAACGACGAGTGCCTGGCCGCACAAGCCCGCTGCCGTCGACTTCCACGCGTCCGAGGGCCGCTCCTGGCGCCTCTCCCTCTCCGCCGACGGCGCCCGGACCGCCCCTCTCCCCGGGCCCGGCGCCCGGCCGGCCACCGCTGCGGTCCAGGACCCGGACGCGGCCGACGTCTCCGCCCGGGGCACGGCGAGCGAACTGGTCCTCATGCTGCACGGCCGCATCCCGTTCGACTCCGTGGAGCTCGGCGGCGAGCAACGCATCCTCGACCAGCTCGGCTCCTGGGACCCGGATGAGTAGGACGTGACGGCGCGCCACCTCGTACGCCCCGAGGCTTGCTCCCGCCCGTAGATGACTCGGTCAGGTACGGCGATTCAAGACGAACACGTACGACACGAACACGTACGACACAAACGCGTACGACGCGAACGCGTTCGGTCCGAACTTGTTCGCCCTCAGGCCGTTCATTACGGTGGGCCGCATGGGAACTGACAGCGGCCCACCGCGACGCAGCCGCCGGGAGCGGCCCGCCAAGCCCGCCCTGTCGCGGGACGGGATCGTGGCCGCGGCGGTCGGGATCATGCGGTCCGAGGGGCTGGGCAAGGTGACCATGCGCCGCCTGGCGCAGGAGCTGGACACGGGTCCGGCCTCGCTCTACGTGTACGTCGCCAACACCGCCGAGCTGCACGCGGCGATCCTCGACGAGCTGCTGGGACCGCTGCGCGTCGCGGACGGCGGCGACTGGCGCGAGCGGCTGGAGGGGCTGCTCACCTCGTACACCGCGACCCTCTTCGCGCACCCCGGCCTGGCCCGCGCCGCACTGGTGATCCGGCCCACCGGCACGCACTACCTCCGGCTGGTCGAGTCAGTGCTCGCGCTGCTCGACGAGGGCGGCATCGCGCCCGCCCAGGCGGCCTGGGGCGTGGACATACTGCTGCAGTACACGACGGCGACGGCGGCCGAGCAGGCGACGCGGGACCAGTCCGCCGACACGCAGGCCGAGTGGGACTCCCTCACGGACACCCTGCACGGCACTTCCGAGCGCACCCACCCGCACATCGCGGAGCTGGCCTCGCAGTTGGTCTCCGGCACGGCCGAGCAGCGCATGGCGTGGGGCATCGCGACCCTGATCAACGGCATCCGGGCCACCCCCGTACCCGCAGAGGACGTCTCCGCCGAGGGCACGGGGATCTGACCGCGTCGGGCACGGGGATCTGACCGCATCGGGCGCTGGGGTCTGGCCGCGTCGGAGGGCTACCCTGCGGCGTGCTCCCTCAGCACGCAGAACTCGTTGCCCTCGGGATCCGCCAGGACCACCCACGACTCGTCCCCGGACTGGCCGACATCCGCAGGGCGGGCGCCGAGCTCCAGGAACCGTGCGACCTCCGCAGCCTGGTCCTCGGGGCGGAAGTCCAGGTGGAGGCGGTTCTTGCCGGCCTTCCCCTCCGGTACGCGGATGAAGAGCAGACCGGGCATCCGGTCGGGCTCCGGCCTGATCTCGTACTCCTCGAACGTGTCGGTCACCACGGCCCAGCCGAGCGCCTCGGCCCACCAGCGCCCCAGGGCGCCCGGGTCGGCGGCGTCAACGGCGAGCTGTTCCCAGATAAGTCCCATGCGACCAGAGGCTATCCCCGAGACCGTAACGGACGGGAGGGACGCGGCGGGAGGCAAGTTGCCCGCATGCGGCGTTCTTGACGCTGCCCGCTCTCCTGGGTGACGCTCGTGCAACAAGACGCAACCGAGTAGGCAGGGGTCACGGTCATGGCTCTACTGTTCTTCGGCAAGGACCCGAACACCAACGGCGACAACTGCCCCACCGTGTGGGTGGACGAGACGTCGGCCGACATGGTGTTCCAGGGGTGGAAGGCGGACGACGATACGGAAGCGGAGTGCCTGACGATCGGGCACATCCCCGACTCCGAGGCAGTGATCCGTGTTCCAGCGAGCATGGTGCATCTGATCAGGAAGGCGTGCGATGAAGCCGAGCAGCGTTCCACCGTTCAGTGAGCTGATCGGGGACTGTCACCGCTCCGCCGTGCACCTCGAACTGCGGGACACGTACGAGGGGTACGACGACGGGGGCCGCTTCGCCGATTGGAAGCGGGCAGGCGCGATCACTCCAGCCTTTGCCGAGGACTTCCGGTCGTGGACCGATCTGGTGCGGGGAGCAGTTGACCGTGGCGTGGAGATGCGCCGGGCACGAGTGATCTCCGAGCCAGTCACGGACTACATCCGGTTTGAGCACGAGGCGACGCATCTCAACCAGGAAGCCGGGGAACAGGTGCGGTGGCTGGCGCGCAGGGACGCCGCAACACTTCTCCTGCCGGGCGCTGATCTGTGGATCTTCGATGACCGGTTGATCAGGTTCGGGCATTTCACCGGAAACGGCGCGCTGGACTGCAACGAGATGTGCGATGACCCGTCAGTGATCAAGAAGTTCAGCGAGGCGTTCGAAACCGTGTGGCAGCGCGCCACCCCGCACGAGAGGTACGCGGTCTAGCCGTTCCAGCTCATGCCCCGGTACCAGTCATCAAGTGTCGAGAGTGCCCGCAAGGCTGTTGCGGCACGGCTCCGGGAAGTGCGCCTGGATGCCGGCTTGAAGGGGCATGAGCTGGCAGCCCGTTGCAACTGGCACAAGTCCAAGACCTCTCGCATCGAGAGCGCTCGTACGCCCCCGTCCGACGCGGATGTCCGCGCATGGTGTGCTGCCTGCGGGGTGAGTGATCAGGCGGCCGACATAGTGGCCGCATCGCGTACGGCGGACTCCATGTATCTGGAGTGGAAGAGACTGCAGCGCACCGGCCTGCGTAGGCTGCAAGAGGCCCGCATCCCGCTGTACGAGCGCACCGAGCTGCACCGGGGCTACGCCTCGCACGTCGTGCCGGGGCTCTTCCAGACGCCCGCCTACGCCGCTGCTCTGCTCTCGTCCATCAGCCGGTTTCACGGCACCCCCAACGACGCAGAGGAAGCGGTAGACGCCCGTATGGCCCGCGCCCGCGTCCTGCACGAGGGAACGCACCGGTTCGCCCTGTTGGTCGAGGAATCGGTGTTGCGCTACCAGGTGGGCAACTCGGAAGCCATGGCAGGTCAGTTGGGGCATCTACTGTCGATCATGTCGCTACCCTCCGTCTCGCTGGGGATCATCCCGTTCACCACGCGAGAGCGGAGCATGTGGACACTTGAGACGTTCGACATCTTCGACGACCGGCGCGTGCACGTGGAATTGCTGACGGCTCAGGTGACTCTCACCGCACCGGGCGAAGTCGGGATGTACGTCAAGGCGTGGGCAGATCTCAAGGAGCTGGCAGCATACGGCCCGGACGCTCGCGTGCTAGTGACGGCCGCACTTGATGCTGTGCGGTAGAAAGTCGCGTGCAACAAAGTAGAACTGACTAGGAGCCGGGGCTTCAGTCGCCCTAGCGTGGCCGTCATCGGACCACGCTAGGGGGACGCAGGCATGAAGACGCAGACAACACAGGGAAGTCCGGTACACCTCCCCTTGAGACTGGCCCCTGACCCCACACCCGTCGCTGGGTGTGTGTTCACTGCGATCACGTCACTATCGATCGAGACCGGGCCCAGGCGAACGGCGACGGTAGCGGCGTGAGTGACTGCAACGTCAAGTTGCGGCGGCACCTTGAGGACGCGCACTGATGCGGGCCGTGCTGCGGTACGTGGACCACACGATCACACACGCGCCCGAGGGCGGCGTCACGGCGGAACTGCACTGCACGGCCTATGGGTGCGAGAAGTCGTCCGGCCCCCAGGGCGGCCCCGAGGACGCGCAGGACTGGGCACTGCGGCACACGGGCATGAACCCCGGCCACGATCTCTACCGGCGCGAGTACACCGACCATGCGCGCGTGACCCGCGCCGGCTGAGACTCCGGCGTGTGGCCCGACCCGGCAGCCGCGCCGAACGAGTACCCGGACCGGCTCCGTCGGCAGGCCGCAGGAGGGCGACTTCAAGGCAGGGGTCCATGTGCAAGAGACGGAGCGCAGAACAGATGACGCAGACACCCGCACCATGGGGCACGCAGCGAATGGGCCCATATGCGGCAACCAGCTCGGCTCCACAGTCCACACCCGTGATCGACCCCGAGACGCAGATCGCGGTGATCGTGGACGCGCACGGCCGGACGGTCGAACTGGGCAGCCACGGAACCAGCACGAGCGGGCTGACGCCCACGACGACCACGCCTGGTGACGGGGCAGGTCCGGGCGGCGCGACCGACGCGGACAGCACCGAGTCCTACGACCAGGACCAGAGTTCCGGCTGATGACTGATGGCTGACAGCAGATCCGCACTGGTGCTGACCAACCCGTACGACGTCACAGCGGACATGGTGTTGCGGCTCCTCTCCGAACGCCAGGTCCCCGTAGTCCGCCTCGACCCCGGCGCCGACCTGCACGCGGGTGCCTCGCTGACCGCCACGTACCGCACGGGCGAGCAGCGTGGCACCCTGCGCACGGCAAGCCGGATACTCGACACCACCCGGGTGCGGTCGGTCTGGGTACGTCGACCCTCGCCCTACGGGCCGCCGCCCCGGTTGTGCGACCGGTTGGGCGACCAGGACCGCCGGTTCGCGGCAGAACAAGCGCTCTGGGGCGCGGGGGGTATCCTCGCGTCCTTGCCCGGAGCACGCTACGTCAACCACCCGTGGAACAACCGGGCCGCCGAGTTCAAGCCGGCGCAGCTCGCCATCGCGCAGCGCTGCGGCTTCCTGGTACCCAGCACCGTGATCACCAACGAACCGGAAGAAGCACGGAAGTTCGTCGCTTCGCACCACGGCGGAGTGGTCTACAAGCCGCTGTGGAACACGGAGTACCGTGTTGACGACCAGCCGCACAGCATCTGGGTCCGCGACGTGCACGGGGACGAGATCACCGATGCCGTGTCCGCGTGCCCCCACTTGTTCCAGACCAGGGTGGACAAAGCATTCGACGTACGGGTGACCGCCGTGGGCGACCGGACGTTCGGGGTCCGGATCGACAGCCCGGATCTCGACTGGCGCCGCCGCCAGGATCTGATGACGTGCACACCGGTCGAGATACCGGCAGCGGTCACCCGGGCGGTCACCGCCTACCTGACCGAACTTCGTCTGGTATACGGCGCGTTCGACTTCGCCGTCACCGCCTCCGGCGACTGGTACTTCCTTGAGTGCAACCCGAACGGCCAATGGGCGTGGCAGCCGGGCGGGACTACCGCAGCCATCGCCCACGCCATCGACGACCAGTTGGAGAAAGGGCCCCGCACGTGAACACAGCGATTCAGCTCCGCGCCGCTCTCGTGGACAAACTCACCGAGAACGGCACTCTCACGGAGCCCGAGTGGATCAGCGCCGCCAGGGCGGTGCCCCGCGAGCTGTTCACGGGTTCCTACTTTGTGGCGGTCGCCGGCAGTGTCCCGACCGCCTACCGCCCCGTCCGCGAGGGCCTGCCCCAGTGGTTGGAGGGGGTCTACTCCGACGAGACCCTGATCACTCAACTCGACGGGCGGACCAGCCCCGGTGACGTGGCAGAGACCACCGTGACCGGGTCCCCCTCGTCTTCGTCCACCCTGCCGTCGCTCGTACTGCGCATGTGGCATCAGCTCGGTGCCGGGGCCGGACACCGGGTGCTGGAGATCGGCACGGGCACGGGCTACTCGACCGCCCTCGGCGCGCATGGCCTCGGGGACGCCTACCTCACCAGCATCGAGTACGACCCGGTGGTGGGTGGCGGCGCGGCCACCGCCCTCAAGGCGGCCGGTTTCGCGCCCCGGCTGATCATCGGTGACGGGCTGCGCGGCGACCCGGACGGCGGACCGTACGACCGGCTCATCGCCACCTGTTCGGTCCGGTACATCCCGCTCCCGTGGCTGCACCAGGTGAGGCCGGGCGGACGGATCCTGACCACCCTGTCCGGATGGGGCTACGCCAACGCCCTCGTTCTGCTCGATGTCACCGGCCCCGGGCTGGCCACGGGCCGGTTCCTGCCCGGGTACACCAGTTTCATGATGGCCCGGACCCACGACCGACCGCCCCGCCCCGCACCGGCCCTGCTGCCCGGCGAGGAGCGCCCGAGCCGGATCGACCCTGCGAAGCTCGACAACTGGACCGGCGGCTGGGTCGCACAGCTCGCCGCGCCCTCGGCCGAACGCATGGGGGCGGGAGCGGAACAACTCCTCTGGGACGTGTCCACCGGCTCCCAGGCCCGGACGGTGCCCAACGCCTGCGGAGGTTGGAACGTCGTGCAGCGCGGGCCCGTACGCCTGTGGGATCGAGTCGAGGGAGCGGTACAGCACTGGCAGGACGCCGGCGAGCCCCACCAGGAGGAATTCGGCATCACGGTCTCGGCCGCAGGTCAGCGGGTGTGGCTCGGCACCGAGGACGGGGCCGGCTGGGACCTGCCGATCTGACGCCCCGGACTGACCGACGTCCGCAGGGGCGGGCGCCGAGTGCCAGGAAGCGTTCGATCTCCGCGTCCCAGTCCTCGGGGCTGAAGTCCAGGTGGAGGCGGCTCCTGCGCGGCGATCGCACCAGGAACCGCCCCGGCCGGCGCGGCGTCCCCTCACATGACAGGCATGGGAGGGGAGGCAGCCGTGATGGTTGCGATGTCACTGCTGGCAGGTCTCGCCGTCCTCGGGTTCGGCACCTCCGAGGCCGTGTTGCAGCACCGCCTCCGGCGCAAGGGCATCCGCGTCGGCGGCCTGGTGGTCCGCCACAACTTGCGCGGCGCCGGAAAGGAAGGGGGCCCTCCCTCCCGCTTCGCGGTGATCGAATTCGTTGACGCGCACGGCAGCCGGCACACGTTCCAGGCCGGTGCCTCCGGAGTCAGGGGCCTTCCCGTGGGCGGCGGCGTCCCGGTGAGATACCTGCCGCACGACGTTCCCAAGAGCGCGCGAATCGACCTCACCCGGCGACGGATCTGGGATATCGGGGGGCTTCTCGCGATCGGCACCCTGTTCACGGCCATCGGGATCTGGATGCTGGCCACCGGCCGTTGAGCCCGGGGCTCAAGCGTCGAGTTCCGAGCCCTCTTTCAGCGGAATGGGTGGAGGGTCTGAATGCCCACCCACCCACCCTGACCGGCAAGTTGACCGTTTGTGACCGACTTGCGACGGACGGTAGCAACGCTCTAGCGTCAGCCGAATCACGTCGGCCCCCACCGGTGCGATAACACCGAGCAGGGGCCTGACCACTTCGATCGTCAGGACCGATCTCATGGCTGTCAGCCAGCTTAACGCCGCCCCCTCCCCCGTTCCCGTACCGCCGCCCACGCTTGACCACCCGATGGCCAATCCCGGGTACGGCAAGCGCTCCGCGCCGGGCCAACGTCCGCGTACCACCTCGGATTTCGCCCATCTGCTTCCCCGCGACGCCGCCGTCGCCGCGTACGTCGACGGCTTGTGCGACGGCGCCGACATCTCCGTGAATACCCTGGCCAAGACGCTCCCGTACGGCCAGTGCGCCCTGCGGACCACGCTGAACCGGCTCCAGGAGGCTGGTCATCTGCGCAGGGGCAGCGAGTGCGTCGCGACCGAGGAAGCGCTGATCTGGGTCACGCGCACGTTCTTCTCCCGTACCTCGCGCGGCGACGAGTGGTGGGACGCCTTCACCCGGGGCGACGTACCCCCAGAGCAGGCGCCCCAACGCCCCACCCGTTCCCGGTCGTTCATCCTGCTCGCCGCCCTCGGACGCCACACACCCGCGCTCACGCTCTCCCAGGCCGACTGCGTGACGCTCGAACCACAGGTCAGCGAATGGTTCGAACGCGGCGCCACCGAACCGGAGATCCTGCACGCCCTGACCGAGGGCCTCCCACCCCGCATCCACCACGCCGCCGCCCTCGTACGCCGACGCCTGCTGGACAAGCTCCCGCCCACCCGGGTCGCCGCTCCGCCGCCCCGCGCGGTCGTGCTGCGGACCCTGGAGTGCGGCGAATGCCGTGCACCGGCCGCACCGGAGGCGTTGACGGGCGGGATGTGCGGCCCGTGCCGGGGCAGCGGTCCCGACCCCTCCGCCACCAGGGGCCCCGAGGGCGCCGTGCCCGTGCAGGGCGTACGGGCCAGGATGAGCGCCGTACGCGCGGGGCTGGTTCCCCGGGCGGACCGCACCCGGCGGTAGCGGTAGGAGTCGGCGGTGAAGGCGGTACGCCGACTGCCCGTTGCCCCCGCCGGCGATGGTGTCCGGCGGGGTACGCGTGGCCGGGCCGCGCCGCCCCTCAGTCGAGGACCGCGGTGGCCTCGATCTCGACCAGATGGGCGGGAACGTCCAGTGCCGCCACGCCCAGCAGGGTGGCCGGTGGGGCCGAGGTGATCGCCAGCTTCGCAGTCGCCCGGGAGATCCCTTCCAGGAGCTGGGGCATCTTGTCGGGGGTCCAGTCGACGACATGGACGGTCAGCTTCGCCACGTCGTCGAAGGTTCCACCGACTCCGGCCAGAGCGGCGGCGACGTTGCGGTAGCACTGCTCGACCTGCGCGGCGAGATCTCCTTCGCCGACCGTGGCCCCCTCGGCATCCCAGGAGACCTGTCCGGCGACGAAGACGAGCTTCGACCCGGATGCGACCGACACCTGCCGGTAGACGTCGACCTGGGGCAATCCATCGGGGTTCACCAGCGTGATGGCCATGCTGCCGCCCGCCTTCCTGTCGTGATCGCGAGAGACGCGTTCGCTCTCTTGTGGTTACTCAGGAACCGTAGGAGAGTGTGCGCTGACTTGGAAGAACGCACTTTTCGGTGACTGGGGAACCTCATGGTGACCAAGCAGTTCAAGGGCTCGCCCAAGGACGAAGCGGACCTGACACGCGCGGACTCGCTGGCGCGGGAGATCTTCTCGGACGTCGCCAACAAGTGGGCGCTCCTGATCATCGAAGCCGTCGGGGAACGCACCCTGCGCTTCACCGAGCTGCGCGACGCGGTCGACGGCATCAGCCACAAGATGCTCACGCAGAACCTGCGCATGCTGGAGCGCAACGGCCTGGTCGACCGGTGCGTGCACCCCACCGTCCCGCCACGCGTCGAGTACACCCTCACGGAGCCGGGCCGGGCCCTGCGCGCGACGGTGGACGCGATGTGCGACTGGACCCACCGGTACCTCGGCCACATCGAGACCGCGCGCCGCGGCTTCGACGCCTGACAAGGCTCGGTCTCGACGCCTGACAAGCCGCCCGGAGAGCCGCGCGGCCCGGTCCGGGCGTGGTCCCTCGGCAGCGGCAAACCACTGGCGGTCACGCCCCCTCGCGGACGACCATGGAACGCATGAGCGACCAACCCGCACGATGGACCCAGGCCACCGTCTACCCCGACATGTGGGCCGACCCCGACGACGACCCCCGCAACAGCGAAGGAGTCAGCCCGGACGGCGAACTGGCCACACTCCAGGACTTCATGAAGGACTACCGGCTCACCCTGCGGATGAAGTGCGAGGGACTGGACGCCGAACAGCTGGCCCGCAGGGCCGTTCCGCCGTCGACCATGTCGCTCCTCGGCCTGGTGCGGCACCTCGCCGAGGTCGAGCGGGACTGGCGCAACTGGATCACCGACGGCGAACCGCAGCCGAAGATCTACGGCAAGCGCGACGCCGACTTCGAGGGAGCCGTGGCCGACCCGGCCGTGGTCGACGCCGCCTACGCCGACCTGGCCCGTGAACAGGCCGCGACCGACGCCGCACTGTCCGGACATCCGGACCTGGGCACCCGCCTGGGCAAGGACGGCATCGCGGTACGGGAGTTGCTGGTCCACCGGATCGAGGAGTACGCCCGCCACTGCGGCCACGCCGACCTGCTGCGCGAGTGCGTCGACGGGCGGGTGGGGCAGTAACGGCCGGCCCGTAGCGATCGTTCGGCCGACGGCGGCCGGCCGGCCGGCAGCCGTGGCCGGGTGCGGCTTCAGCCCTCGTTGATGGCGCAGGCGAGGTAGAGGTCCACCCGGTCGCGGGCGACCGCGAGATCGCGGCCGGTGAGCTGCTGGACGCGGCCGATGCGGTAGTGCAACGTGCTGACGTGCAGGTGGAGTTCGGCGGCCGCCCGGCGCCAGGACCCGTTGGTCTCCAGGAACACCCGCAGGGTGTGGACGAGGTCCGCGCCGTGCTCCGCGTCGTACGCCGCGATCGGGCCGAGCAGCCGCTGCCGGTACGCGGCACGGACCTCGGCCGGGACGCCCGCGAGCAGCAACAGGTGCGAGTCCAGCTCGTACGCGGTGACCAGCGCGAGCCGCTCCGGCCGCAGCGCAGCGAGGCGGGCGGCGTGCTGGGACTCCTCGACCGCGCGCGCCAGTCCCGTCGCCTCCGGGGCCAGGGCGCCGAGACCGAACGCGATCCGCCCCCCGTCCACGGCCGGTTCGAGCCTGGCGAGCCGCACCCGCAGCCGCTCGGCCAGCCGTACGTCGTCCAGCCCCGGGGCGGGTGAGGCGAGGATCGTGAGTCCGTGTTCGCCGCCCGCCACGACGGTGGTGGTGCCGGGGTTCTCGTCCAGGGCGCTCTCGACCAGGTCGGAGGCCAGGTCCCAGGGCTGCGGCGCTCCCCGGGTCAGTGCGGTGACGGCCAGCAGCGGCCGGCCGGGGGCGAGCCCCGCGGTGCGCAGCCGGGCGGCCAGGGCGGCGGCCGGGACGCCCTGAGCGATGAGTTCGACGAGCTCGGCGTGGAACTTCTGCTCGGTGCGCCGCCGTTCGTCGCGACGGGCCCCGCCCAGGGCCATGAGTTCCGCCGTCTGTTCGGCGGATTCGCGGGCGGCCGGGTCGGTGAGCGGATCGCGGACGACGAGAAACCCGGCTCCGGCGCTGCGGCGGCCTATCGGCAGCACGGTGCAGCCGTCGGCGGCCTGCTCACCACGCCGGAGCGCGGCGGGGAGCGAGGCGGCGGGACCGGCCAGCGGGCGGCCCGCGATGCTCACGGCCCAGCAGTCGTGGCCGAGTTCGGCGGCGAGCATCGCGACGAGCCCGCCGAGGTCGGCGCCCTCCACCAGGGCGGCGACGAGCCTGCGGTGCCGGCCCAGCACATCGACGAGTTCCTGGCCGCGCTCACGGTTGACGCGCTCGATGACCGTGCGGGACAGGGTGCTGTAGCTGATCTCGGGCGCGGCGGCCAGCACGGGGATGCCGAACCCGGCGCAGGCCTCGACCAGGGCCGGTGGCACCTCGCCGAGCAGGATGTCCCCGGCCACCAGGGCGACCGCGCCGCCCGCGGCGAGGGAGGCGGCGAAGGTCACGCAGTCGGCGGGCGTGCGGTACCAGCCCTCGCTCGTCAGCACGAGCTCTCCACCGTTGAGGAACGCGGCGGGCTCCAGCAGATCGGTGGCGTACACCCACCGCACCTCCCGCTCCAGCGCCTCGCCGGTCCCGGCGCCCTCGGTACCGCGTTCCCCCGTCAGCAGCGTGAGTCCCAGCTCCGGCATACCCAGCACATCGGCCACACGCATACGTCACCCTCCTCGGCTCTCCGACGATCGTACGAAGCCACGGCGTGATTCGGCCGCCCTTTCGCATTCTGCACGCCTGCCTGAGGGCGGCAACAGGGGTGTGTACTGCCGTTGCTGCAGCATTCCCGCCTTCCCAGGCTTCCTACGAATGATGGGAGGGGGCTCGTCGTGACCCAGCCCCAGACCCAGAACCAGAGCCAGCCCCAGAACCACCCGCACACCCCACCGCGCACCCACACCAACCGGCTCGTCCGAGTCCTGCGGAACGCCACCGCCGTGGAGACGTCCGGGATCGAACCCATCGCCGCCGACGCCCGCAGCGGCGGACCCGGATCGTCCTTCACGCTCTGGTTCAGCTCGAATGTGCAGTTCTCCAGCCTCTCCAGCGGCATGCTCGCCACCGCGGCCTTCGGCCTCGGCTGGGTGCAGGCGCTGCTCGCGATCATGCTGGGCAGCGCGGTCGGCGCGGCCGCGATCGGGGCCATGTCCACCTTCGGCCCGCGCTCCGGCGTGGGCCTCCTCGTCCAGACCAAGGGCCCGCTCGGGCGGATCGGGGCCGCTGTCCCGGCCGTCCTGGTCTTCTTCAAGGCGTGCGCCTGGTTCGCCGTGAACTCCGTACTCGGCGCGTTCGCCGTGCAGACGCTGCTCGGTACGGGCTTCGGGCCGGCGTTCGCGATCGTCACGGTCAGCCAGGTCGCCATCGCGCTCGTCGGCTACGGCTTCATCCACCTCGTACAGAAGACGATGGCGGTGGTACTGCCGCTGCTGTTCATCGTCGTGTCCGCCTACGCCCTCACCAAGAGCGACCTCGGATCAGCTTTCGACGCGGACCGGGCCGGGGCGCTCGGCTTCGGCGGAGCCTTCGCCCTCACCATCGCCGTCCAGGCGGCTCGGGCGCTGAGCTTCTCCTCGTACGCCGCCGACTACACCCGCTACATGCCCGTCGACACCTCGCCGCGCAGGCTCTTCACGTACGCCTTCACCGGCACCTGGCTCGGTTCCGTGTGGATCGCCGGACTCGGCGCGGCGATCGGCACCATCGCGTTCATCGGCACCCCGACCGACCTGGTCGGCCAGGTGCTGCCCGGACTGTTCGCCACCGTCACCATGCTGGCGCTGGGCATCTCCACCATCACCTCCAGCTGCCTCGACTGCTACTCCGGCGCGCTGGCCTGGCTCATCGCGGGCGTCAGGATGCGGCGCTGGCAGGCCGTCCTCGTCGTCGGCGCCCTCGGCGGGACCCTCGGCTGGCTCGCGGGGCAGGGCGACTACTGGAAGTCGTTCGAGAACTTCCTGATCCTGCTCGGCAACTGGATCGCCCCCTGGCTCGCCGTGATGCTCGTGGACCGCTACCTGGCCAGGCGCCCCGCCGGACCGGCCGGCCCGGGGGCAAGGTTCGGCCCCGGCTTCCTCTCCTGGCTGCTCGGCCTGGCCGCCGCTGTCCCCTTCATGAGCCAGCCGGGCATCCTCGTCGGCCCCATCGCCAAGGCGCACCCGCCACTCGGCGCGGCCGCCGCCGCAGTCGCGTTCCTGACCGCCGGACTCATCCACTACGCGCTCACCCGCCGCACCGGCGGGCGGGCCCTTCCCGCCGCACAAGACCCGTCCCACCCCACAGAGGAGATCACCGCATGACCAGCACCACCGCTCAGGCGACCACCCCCCGGGCCGCGGCGGCCGCCGTCGCCACCGACGCCGACACCGCCCACCTGCACACCGCCGTCGCCGTCGCCCGCCGCTCCCGCGCCGCCGGCAACCACCCCTTCGGCGCGCTGCTCGTCGGCCCGGACGGCACGGTCCTGATCGAGGCCGAGAACACCGTCACCACGGGCCGGGACGCCACCGGGCACGCCGAGACCAACCTCGTCCGCCTCTCGACGGCGAAGTACGACACCGAGTTCCTGCGCACCTGCACGCTCTACACCAGCACCGAGCCGTGCGCGATGTGCTCCGGCGCCATCTACTGGTCCAACATCGGCCGGGTCGCCTACGCCCTGGGCGAGGACGAGCTGCTGGACATGACGGGCGCCAACGAGGAGAACCCGACCATGGCGCTGCCCTGCCGCGTCGTCTTCGCGGCCGGACAGCGCGACCTCCCCGTCATCGGCCCGGTGGACCTGCCGCAGGCCCGCGAGGTCCACGAGGGCTTCTGGAACTGACGGGACCGAGAACCCCGGTCCTGACAGGGGTGAGCGGCGGGGGGGGGGGGGGGGGGCGGGGGCCCCCCCCCCCGGGGCGGGGGGGGGGGGCGGCGCCCCCCCCCCCCCCCGGGGGGGGGGGGGGGGCGGGGCGGCCGGGGGGGGGGGGGGGGGGGGGGGGGGGGGGGGGGGCGCGGGGGGGGGGGCCCCCGCCCCCCCGCCCCCCCCCCCCCCGCCCCGCGCCCCCCCCCCGGGGGGGGGGGGGCCGCCCCCCCCCCCCCCCCCCCCCCCCCCCCCCCCCGCCGCTCCGTCGTACGGCGTTCAGTCCTGCCTCACCACGCGCCCGGCGCCGGCGGCGGGACGACGTCCGGCCGGTCGTCGCAGGTGATGGTGTTGGGGAGCAGCCAGGGGGCCAGCCAGTCCCCGTCGTTGCCGCCCAGGTCCGTCAGGGCGAACTCCGAGCCCGTGGAGGGGAAGTTGAACGAGCCGCAGTTGTTGACGCCGACCGCGCCCACGTTGCGCGCGTCCACGTTCTCGAACGTGGCGCCGCCCGCCGCGCGGGCGCTCAGCACCGAGGTGCCGGTGCCGTCCACCTTGATGTCCTTGAAGTGGACGCCCTTGATGACGTACTGGTCCTTCACGGCCCAGTCGGAGACGAGCATGATCGCGTTGTAGGTGCTGTCGAGGAAGTTGTTGCCGGTGACCCGGATGTCCGCGTCGATGCTCTTGTCGAGGGCGAAGATCCAGAGGGCGCCGAGGCCGATGTTCCAGTTGAGCTCGTACGTACCGGCGCGGACCGTCGTGTTGGCCGTGAGGTTCAGCTTCCCTGCGAACGGCTCGGCGCCGAAGCGGGAGCCGACGTGCAGCGCGCTGCCCTCGCGGATCGGGTCGGCCACCAGGTTGTTCGAGACGGTGTTGTCGGTGCCGCCGTAGATCGCGATGCCGTTGGCCAGGACCGGGGTCTGGACGGTGTTGTGGTCGAAGGTGTTGCGGGCGTTCGCCGTCTTCTCGGACCACATGGCCAGTCCGTCGTCGCCCGAGTTGCGTACGAAGGTGTGAGCGACGCGTGAATCGGTGACGCCCGTATGGAAGTTGATGGCGTCCGCGATCTGGTCGACGATGATGTTGCCGGTGATCCGCAGGTTCTTCATCGGACCGTCGAACCACATGCCGACCTTGGTGTGGCTGATGTGCAGGCCCTCGATGGTGGAGTCGCTGAACGCGCCGCCGATGCCGTTGACCTGGTCGGTGTCGACGCGCTCGCGCACGTCGCCCTCGATGGCGAAGCCGGACAGGTGGACGTTGCGGCTGCCGCCGTCCGCCGCGTCCTTGCCGTAGAAGCCGACGCCGGTGTGGACCGAGCCGTCGGCGGCCGGGGTGTCGAGTGCGACCTCGTGGCCCTTGATCTTCGTGTACCAGTTGCCCGCGCCGACGATCGTGACGTCGTCGACGACGATGTGCCGGTTGACCTGGTACGTGCCCGGCGGGATGTACACCTTGAGGTGGGTGCGCTTCGCGAAGGCGATGGCCTTGTCGATCGCGGTCGCCGAATCGCGGCGGCCGGTGGGATCGGCCCCGAAGGCGAGGACGTTGGCGGCGAGCAGCTCGATACGCGGGAGGCCGACCAGCTCCGAGTCCATCAGGTCGATGGTCGTCGTCGCGGCCCGGCTGCCGGCCGGGACGGTGAGCCGTACGGTGTCGCCCGCGCGGTAGGTGCGGCCGAGCAGGAGGCGCTGCTCGTCGTAGAAGTGGCTGGGCCGGTACGGCTTGGCGATGACCGGGGCCGGGGTCGTCTCGCTGGGTACGCAGGAGCACTCGGTGATCCACCAGTCGGGGTGGAGCAGCCCGGCGCCCGGATCGTTGGAGAACGGGTACTGGTTGTACAGCCAGGAGTACTGCGAGGTCAGCGTCATGGTGGAGCGCTTCTTGCCGTTCACCGAGACGTCCAGCGGTGCGGTGATCCCGCCGCCGTTCGGGGCGTCCGGGATGCTGTAGCGCACGGTGATCGCGTTGGCGGCGCGCGGCAGCCTGAACTCGACGTGCCGGCCCGGCTCCAGGCTGACCGCCTTGCGGCCGGACGCCTCGGCGGGGAGCGTGTACGCGGCCCGGCCGGGGCCGATGACCGTGCCGTTGGTCGCGGCGCTCTCGGCCTCCTGCTCGACGAACGGCACGTCCGCGCCCCGGCCCGCCACGAGCGCCGGGTCGAGGGCGGCGCGGGTGACGGCGGGAGTCGCGGCGGAGGTGGCGGAGTCGGTGACCACGGAGGCGCGCTGGGCGGCCGGTGCGGGCGTGCCCGTCAGCACGCCCAGGCCGACAGCGGCGACGGTCATCGAGGCGACCGCCGCCGTGTGCCACGCCGTTCGCCGCGGTCTTCGCGGGCTCACTTCATCAGTGCCGGTGATCTTCCGTGACATCGCAGGCCCGTTTCTCTGAGGAGCGGCCGGAGTGGCCGGAGTGGCCGATTTCGGCCGGAGCAGCCGCCGGGGAGGTGAGGCGACAGTAGGACCCGGACATCGCGGGCCACAAGACTCCTGCGAGACGTTTCCGTCAGATTGCCGTTCAAGTACAGATCTTCGTAGGAATTTTGCGTAGCCAGGGCATTTCATTGCGGGATCGCAACCGGCTCACCGGACCCGGTTCAGCGGACCCGGCTCAGCGCGCCGCCGCCTCCGCACCGCGCCGCACCGCCCCGTGCGCCAGCAGGCTGCGGCCGCAGTCGACGACCGTCTCGCGGGCGGGCCTGGGCCACCACTGAAGGATCTCGGCCGCCTTCGCGGTGGTGTGGCGGTTGCGGCGCCCCAGGGCGGGGGTGATGTCGCGCAGCGACGGGTCGCGGAAGCGGGCGGCGAGGCGGACGGCGAAGTCGGGGATCTGTCGGGTGGAGACCCGGTCGGCGTCCTGGCCCAGCTCCTCGCGCAGGGCGCGGGCCATGTCCCGCATCCAGGTGAACTCGCCGGTGGCGAGGAAGCGTTCACCTGCGGCCCGGGGCGAGGTCATGGCGCGGATGTGGATGTCCGCGAGGTCGCGGACGTCGACGATCTCCAGGCCGATGCGCGGCACACCGCTCATGGATCCGGCGAGCATCCGCTGGACGATGCCGACCGACCCGATGGTCCCGGTGGCGAGGATCGGGCCGAAGACGGCGCCGGGCAGGACCGTGGCGAGCTCGGTGGGCCCGTCGTAACCGGCCATGAAGTCCCAGGCCGCCCGCTCGGCGAGGGTCTTGGAGCGGCGGTAGGGGATCAGTGTCGGGTCGTCGGGGTCGGTCCACAGGGTCTCGTCGGTGACGCCCTCGGTGGCGTAGGACGAAGGGCTGGCCGTGTTCGCCGCGGACGTCATCACCACGCGCCGCACCCCCGCCCCGGTGGCCGCGCGCAGGACCCGGAGCGCACCGTCGCGCGCGGGGGCGATCATGGCGTCGGACCCGTCGGCCACGGCGCCGCCCAGGGGGGAGGCGACGTGCAGGACGTGGTCGACGCCCGCGACGGCCGCGTCCCAGCCCTCGTCCGCCGTGAGGTCCGCGATCGCGAACTCCAGCCGCTCTCCCGGGTCCACCTCGGCGGCGACGGCCTCGCGCACCGCCCGCGCCCTGCCGTCGGCGCGCACGGTGGCGCGGACGCGGTAGCCGCGTCGCAGCAGCTCGACGGCGCACCAGCCGGCGACATAGCCGCTGCCTCCTGTGACCAGGACCGTTTCTGACATGGCCGTCCTCCGTGAAGGTGTGGCAAGATTAAACGGAAGCCCTTCCGTATTGCTTTTCGAACGTAACGGAAGCCCTTCCGCTTTGCAACCGGACCGATCGGACCAGCCATGACGCCGCCCCCCTCCCGTGCCACCCGCACCGACGCGCTGAACAACCGGGCCCGCATCCTCGCGGTGGCCGCCGAGGCCTTCGCCGCTTCGTCGGGGGCCTCCATGACGGCCATCGCCAAGCAGGCCGGGGTCGGCGTGGGGACGCTGTACCGGCACTTCCCCACCCGCGAGGCGCTGATCGTGGAGCTTTACCACCAGGAGATCCAGAAGGTCATCGACCTCGCCCACGCCCTCGCGGCCGACCTGCCCCCGCTCGACGCGCTGCGCCGCTGGTTCGAGGAGGTCGCGCACTACGGGAAGCTCAAGTACGGCGTGTCCGAGGTCATCCACGCGGCGACGAACGGCGGGCTCGACGACGAGAACTACCAGCCCTTCCTACGTGCCATCGCCGTCCTCCTCGACGCCGGCGCCGCGTCCGGCGACCTCAAGCCGGGCACCGACCCGGAGGACGTCCTCCTCCAGCTCAGCGTCCTGTGGCGCATCCCCCCGGGCGACGACGCCGATGCCCGCGCCGCCCGCATCCTGAACCTCGTCCTCGACGGACTGCGCACCCGGCCCGCCGGGACCTGAGCCGACGGGCTCCAAGACCGGCCCAGTTGATGCTCAGCCGCTCGGCGTTCCGCCTGCGGCCCGGAGGTGATCGGATGGACGGCATGACGATCCTGTCCGCACTGAACGCCGCCGCCTACCGCTACGTCCTCGTCGACGGCCGCCACCTCGAACTGCTCCACGGCAACCTTCAACGGCAGGAACCAGCGGCACGCACCGCGTTCCTGCGCGAGCTCATCGCGGACTCCGGACGGGCCGACGACGAGGAGTTCACCACACTCCTCGGAATCAGCGCCGGCTGGCGCGAACGCCTCGTCGCCGCCTGGATGGCCGGAATCGGCGGACGTACGCGGCAACGCCGACGCATCGGCGAGCTGCTCATCGACAGCAGCCAGACCTTCGCCGGTCAGGGCCACTGCTTCGCGCTGGCCTGCTTCGCCACACCGGCGGACGCCCGGATCCTGTCCGACTACCTCGACACGTACCTGCCTCGGCGGGACCTCACCTACGACCAGGACTGGGCGATGGGGGCCCTGCTCGACATCGACACGCAGCTCGGCAGCGACTACGCCGGACGCTTCACCGCCCCGGACGGGCCCTGGTGGCGGTGGACGCACGACACGTCTCCCGGCCATCTCGAATCCCTGGGGGCCCGTATCGGCGAACTCCGCGCGCTCGTCGAGAACGCACGACAGGCACGCCCGGCAGTAACCGACATACGGGCCGTCCGCCTGCCGGCCGGCTGGACCCCCGCCTCTCCCGCCGACAGTGCCGCCATCGAGGCCGGACTCGCCGCGGCACTCGCAGCCGACCCCGACGAGCGCCTGCCGCTCACCGACCGCCCCGTGACCGTGGTCGCACACTGCGGCCGACGCGACCACGCGCTCCTCGAAATCACCGGGGACCCGAACCGCTGGGTACTGTCCCGGCCGCTCGACCCGTGGCACCCGGGCCACGACACCCGGCTCGACTTCGTGTTCTTCGCCTCGACCGAGACCGCGGCGGCCGGGCTTCGGGAACACCCCCGATAGGGCTCTCGGCTTCGTTCACGGCACGAGATGCCAAGGGCCGCCCCTTGGGCCGGCCGCGAGTCCAGGACCGCCCGGGGCGGCCGACGACGATCACGCAATCGCTTCCGTCACGCTTTCCAACTTCATGGTTGGAGTTTCGTGGTCGCGCGTGCTAACTTCCAACCCATCAGTTGGAAATGATCAGTGCTCGCCGCCCCGACAAGGAGTTCGACGTGTCCCACACACAACCCACCGAACCGTCCCGGCTGTCCGAGGGTCTGGACGTGCTGAAGGTGATCGGCGGCTCCGCACCCACCCCGCTGGAGGCGCTGTCCGACATCGCTCCGGACCTCGCCCGCTACGCCGTCGAGTTCGCGTACGGCGATCTGTACACCCGGCCCGGACTGACGCTGCCCCAAAGGCAGTTGGTGACCGTCGCGGCGCTCGCCGCCCTCGGGAACGCCGAACCGCAGCTGCGCTTCCACATCGCGGGCGCGCTCAACGTCGGCTGTACCCGGCGCGAGGTCGTCGAGGTGCTCATGCACACACTCGTCTACGCCGGATTCCCCGCAGCCCTCAACGGGATCGCCGCCGCGCGCGCGGTGTTCGCCGAGCACCCGGCCGCGCCCGGCACCCCTGACGCTCCCGGCGCCCCCGAACCGGCCGCCGAGGGTGCGTCCGAGCGCTTCGCCCGAGGGCTGCGCGCCCTGGCGGAGGTCGACGGACACTCGGGGCAGCAGGTGGTGGACTCCCTCAACGACATCGCCCCCGAACTGGGCCGCTACCTCGTCGAGTTCGTCTTCGGCGACGTCTACCAGCGCACCGGGATCGACCTGAAGACCCGCGAGATGGCCACGATCGCGATGTGCACCGCCCTGGGCACCGCGGGCCCCCAGCTGCGCGTACACATCCACGGATTCCTCAACACCGGCGGCACCCGGGAGGAGGCGACCGAGGTGATCACCCACCTGGCCGCCTACGCCGGTTTCCCCGCCGCACTGAACGGCATCACCGCCGCACGCGAGGTCTTCGCGGCACGGGACGCGGCACGGGACGCCGCGTAAGGGCACGGGCAAGAACACCGACAACGACAAGGATCCGGACATGGCCTGGGACACCGCACGCACCAAACGCCTCCTGCTCGAAGCCGCCGTCGAGGAGTTCGCCGAGCACGGCCCGACCGGCGCGCGCGTCGACCGCGTCGCAGCGGCGGCGAAGGTCAACAAGGAGCGCATCTACCAGTACTTCGGCGGCAAGGAGAAGCTGTTCACCGCCGTACTGGCATCCGAACTGGCCAAGGCCGCCGAGGCCGTGCCCCTGCCCGCCCCGGGGGAGGGCGACCTCGGTGACTTCGCCGGACGGCTGTACGACTACCACGGCGCCCACCCGCACCTGCTCCGCCTGCTCTCCTGGGAAGGGCTGCGCGACGGACGGGCACCGGTGGCCGCCGAGACGGAGCGCGCCGCCCACTACGCCGACAAGGCCGCGCAGATCGCCGCCCTCCAGCTCGACGGCGCCGTCACCGCCGACTTCGAACCGGGCCGGCTGTTCGGGGCCGCCTTCGCCCTCGCGACCTGGTGGCTCACCATGCCCCAGCTCGCCCGCATGGCCCTGAGCGGTGCCGACGGCTCCCCCGAGGCAACGCGGGACGCGCTCGTGCGGATGGTCCGGGCCCTCACCGACCCCGGTGCGCCATCGCGGTGACCGCCCGGACCGGCGGAGCGCCTGGCATCCGGGGCAAACCCGCAGCTCAGGCGTTTACGCAGGTCAGAATGGGTGGCGTAACTTCGGCGTAACCTCGCGCGGGGTGCCCGGCGGGTAGCGTGGGGGCCGAGAGGAGGTGACGAAACGCTCATGCGAGACGAACCGCCACCGCACCGCGAGAGGCCGCCGCTCCCCCGCGCCGAACGCGCGCGACAGATCGCGGACACCCTGCGCCAGCGGATCACCTCCGGCCGCTACGAGGACGGCATGCTGCCCGACGAACGCGCCTTGGGCCAGTTGCTCGGCACCTCCCGCAACACCGTCAGACAGGCCCTCGGCCTGCTGCGCGACGAGGGGCTGATCACCCGCAGGCGGGGCATCGGCACCCAGATCGTGACGGCGAAGTACGGGCACGGCCTCGACCGCCTCACCGGCCTCGCGGAGACCCTCATCGACTACGGCACCGTGGCGAACACGGTCCGCGCGGCCCGCGTCGTACCGCAGGCGCCGAAGGCCGTCACCGAGCGGCTCCAACTGCCGGACGGCTCCGAGGCGGTGTACCTGGAGCGGCTGCGCAGCCTGGACGGGCGCCCGCTCTCCGTCGACTCGACCTGGCTCGCCCCCGACATCGGGCGCCCCCTCCTCGACTGCGACCTCGCCGGCCGCGACGTCTTCACGCTCATCGAGGAGACCACCGGGACCCGGCTCGGCAGCGCCGAGGTCACCGTGCACGCCGTCACCGCCGAACCGGACACCGCGCGGCTGCTCGGCATCCCCGCCGGCGCGGCCCTGTTCGTGATCGACCGGCTCACCCGGCTCGCCGACGGGCGCCCCGTGGACACCGAGTCCCTGCGGGTGCGCGCCGACCGGTTCGCCCTGCACACGCTGCTCCACCGAGGCGACTCCCCGCCCAGCGCCCTCGCCTGACCGAGGCGACTCCCCTCCCCTCGCACCGCCCTCGGAGGCACCCCCATGTCCTGGACCCCCGACACGCTCACCCTGGTTCTGCTCGCCCTGTTCGGCCTCGCGGGAGGCATCGGGATCACCGCGATCGGGCCCGGCGGTGTGCTGCCCACCATCGGCATGTTCCTGCTGACCGGCCTCACCCCGGCCGGCGTCGCGGGCACCGCCATCGTCACCCACGTGGCGACCGGCGTCCTCGGCACCGCCGCGTACACCAGGTCCGGGCAGCTGCGGGACCCGGACACGCGGCGCACCGCCGTGGTCCTCGCCGCGAGCGCGCTCGCCGGCACCCCCGTCGGCGTGCTGCTCAACACCCACGTTTCGGGGCGGCTGTTCGGGATCCTGCTGGCGTGCGCCGTCACGGTGACCGGCCTGCTGGTGTGGCTCCGCGAGCGCCGCGCGGCGACCGCGCCGACGCCCGGCACCCCGGTGCGGGTGCCGCTCGCGCTCACCGTCGCGGTGGGGGTCACGGTGGCCGTCGCGGCGGGGCTGTTCGGGCTGGGCGGGCCGATGCTGAGCGTGCCGCTCCTGGTCGTCTGCGGGCTCCCGGTGCTGTCCGCGCTGGCCGCCGCGCAGGCGCAGTCCGTGGTGATCGCGAGCGTGGGTACCGTCGGCTACGTCCAGCACGGCTCCGTCGACTGGACGCTGGCCGCGGTGGTCGGCGTGCCGGAACTGGTGGGGGTGATCGTGGGCTGGCGCATCGCCCGTTCGGTCCCGGCCCGCCGCCTCAAGTACGCCATGGCCGCCATGCTCCTGGCGCTGGCCCCGTACCTCGCGTTCCGCTCCTGAGGCGGGGGTACGGATCCCGCCCTACCGGACGGTCTCGATGCTCAACTGCGCGCCCAGTTCCGTGAAGCCCAGTGCGGCCGCGACCCGCCGGGACGCGAGAGGCCGCGCACGCCACTGCGGCAGCAGCCCGGCGGCTCCATGCCCCCGGAAGTCCTGACGGCGGCGGCGATCCCCTACCCGGGTACCAGTCGCCACGCCTCCGAATGAGCACCTGGGTATCACGCGCCGGGCGGGAGCCGGGAGGCATCGTGGAGGCGTTCGCACACGTCGCCCGCCACCCGCGGCACCGCAGACCGTGCCGTGCGTGCCGCACCGCCCGAACGGGGAGTTCCAGGTGCTCGCTGTCCCGCGTACCCGTACCCACAACCGCCGGCAGGTCCTCACCACCGCCCTCGCCGCGTCCGCCCTGCTGGCCACCGGCGCCATCCCGTCCTTCGCGGCCGGCGGCCGGCGGGCCCGCACCCCCCTGCCGACCGCGCGACTGCCCCGGCCCACCGGACCGTTCGAGGTCGGCACCACCGTGCACCACCTCGTCGACACCTCCCGCGCGGAGCCCTGGCTGCCGGGGACCGCGGCCCGCCGCGAGCTGATGATCAGCGTCCGCTACCCGGCCGCGCCCGGCGGACCGGCCCGGCGCGAGCCGCAGATGACGGCCTCGGCCGCCGCGCACTTCGGTGGGCCGGAGGGGGCCGCCGCCCTGAACCTGGGCATGGCACCCGGGTCCGTCGACTGGGCCGCCACGCTCAGCCACGCCCGCCGCGACGCACCCGTCGCCGCACGGGCCGGCCGGCTGCCCGTCGTGCTGTACTCCGGCGGACTGGGCGACCCGCGCACCTGGAACACCGCCCTGGTCGACGACCTCGCGAGCCACGGGTACGCGGTCGTCACGATCGACCACACCTACGAGGCGACCGAGGTGGAGTTCCCCGACGGGCACCTCGCCACCATGCGGATCTTCGACGGCGCGCCGCCCAGCGATCCGGACGCGGTCAGCGCCCTGCTGCGCAAGGTCATGGCGGTCCGGGTGGCCGACACCCGGTTCGTGCTCGACCGGCTCCCGGAACTGAACCGGACGCGCTTCGCAGACGTACTCGATCTGCGCCGGACCGGCATGTTCGGCCACTCCGCAGGCGGGTTCACCGCCGCCCAGACGATGCACGACGACCGGCGGATCCGGGCGGGCATCAACATGGACGGGCAACTGGACTACGTGGGCGGCGCACAGCCGGACGGCAGCCGGCTGAGCACGGTCGCCACGGACGGGCTTGACCGGCCGCTGCTCCTGATGGGGACGGCCGGCGAGGGCTCGGGCGACTACCGGCAGCAGCCGTCCTGGGCGGCGTTCTGGAAGAACACCCGAGGCTGGCGGGCCGACGTCACCCTGACCGGCTCGCGCCACGCCTCCTACACCGACGCGCAGTCGCTGCTCCCTCAACTGGCCCGCCAGGGCGCGGAACCGGACGGCGGACTGGCCGGGGCCGTCGGGACGGTGCGGCCGGACCGGGCGGCGGCCGCGAGCCGGGCGTACACGGCGTCGTTCTTCGAGCGGTGGCTGCGCGGACACGACGACTGCCTGCTGCACGGCCCCTCGGACCGCTTCCCGGAGATGGTGTTCACGCCGTGAACGGGACGGCCCGAGAGCTCAGCCCACCTGCTTGTGCATGACGACGCAGGGCCGGCCGTGCCCCCGGTCGGCGCGGCGGTCGATCTCCTGCCGGACCGGGGAGCTCAGGCAGGGCGTGGGCGTGCCCTCGTCCACGAACGACGCCGGCCCCCGGGGAGCGATCCCCGGGGGCCGGCGTTGTAACGCTGTGCTGGAGCTACCGATCCGTCAGGATCAGAAGTCCATGTCACCGCCCGGCATGCCGCCCGGAGCGCCGCCGGCAGCGGCCTTCTCCGGCTTGTCGGCGATGACGGCCTCGGTGGTGAGGAAGAGCGCGGCGATGGACGCGGCGTTCTGCAGGGCGGAGCGCGTGACCTTCGCCGGGTCGAGAATGCCCTCGGCGATCATGTCGACGTACTCGCCGGTCGCGGCGTTGAGGCCGTGACCGATCGGCAGGTTGCGCACCTTCTCGACGACGACTCCGCCTTCGAGACCACCGTTGACGGCGATCTGCTTGAGCGGGGCCTCCAGCGCCAGCTTGACGGCGTTGGCGCCGGTCGCCTCGTCACCCGAGAGCTCGAGCTTCTCGAAGACGGCCGAGGCCTGGAGCAGAGCCACGCCACCACCGGCGACGATGCCCTCCTCGACGGCGGCCTTGGCGTTGCGCACCGCGTCCTCGATGCGGTGCTTGCGCTCCTTGAGCTCGACCTCGGTGGCGGCACCGGCCTTGATGACGGCCACGCCGCCGGCCAGCTTCGCCAGACGCTCCTGGAGCTTCTCGCGGTCGTAGTCCGAGTCGGAGTTCTCGATCTCGGCACGGATCTGGTTGACGCGACCCTGGACCTGGTCGCTGTCACCGGCGCCGTCGACGATCGTCGTCTCGTCCTTGGTGATGACGACCTTGCGGGCACGGCCGAGCAGGTCGAGACCGGCGTTCTCCAGCTTGAGGCCGACCTCCTCGGAGATGACGGTGCCACCGGTGAGGATGGCGATGTCGCCGAGCATGGCCTTGCGGCGGTCACCGAAGCCCGGGGCCTTGACGGCGACGGACTTGAAGGTGCCACGGATCTTGTTGACGACCAGGGTCGACAGGGCCTCGCCCTCGACGTCCTCGGCGATGATCAGCAGCGGCTTGCCGGACTGCATGACCTTCTCGAGCAGCGGAAGGAGGTCCTTCACGTTGCTGATCTTCGAGTTCACGATCAGGATGTACGGGTCGTCGAGCGACGACTCCATGCGCTCCATGTCCGTGGCGAAGTACGCCGAGATGTAGCCCTTGTCGAAGCGCATACCCTCGGTGAGCTCGAGCTCCAGACCGAAGGTCTGGGACTCCTCGACGGTGATGACGCCTTCCTTGCCGACCTTGTCCATGGCCTCGGCGATGAGCTCGCCGATCTGGGTGTCAGCGGCGGAGATGGAGGCGGTCGAAGCGATCTGCTCCTTGGTCTCCACGTCCTTGGCCTGCTCCAGGAGGGCGGCGGAGACGGCCTCGACGGCCTTCTCGATGCCCCGCTTGAGAGCCATCGGGTTCGCACCCGCGGCCACGTTGCGCAGGCCCTCGCGGACGAGCGCCTGAGCGAGAACGGTGGCGGTGGTCGTACCGTCGCCGGCGACGTCGTCCGTCTTCTTGGCGACCTCCTTGACCAGCTCCGCACCGATCTTCTCGTACGGGTCCTCCAGCTCGATCTCCTTGGCGATGGAAACACCATCGTTGGTGATCGTGGGGGCGCCCCACTTCTTCTCAAGGACGACGTTGCGACCCTTGGGGCCGAGGGTGACCTTGACGGCGTCGGCGAGCTGGTTCATGCCGCGCTCAAGACCGCGCCGGGCCTCCTCGTCGAACGCGATGATCTTGGCCATATGAAGTGGTCCTCCCGGACAGGGGTGGATTTCTCCGGACCGAGTGGCGCCCGCGACGGACGGCCTGCCGCCTGCCGGTTCCTTGCCCCGACAGACCTGCGGGCCTCACCGGCCCGGTCCAAGTTTCTGTCACTCTCACCCGGAGAGTGCTAAGCCCAATGATTAGCACTCGACCCCCGAGAGTGCAAGCGTCCCCCTCCGGAGTGTGGACAACGAGCGCCCCTGCGGAGCGTGGACGACCGGAGGGCCGCAGCGGGCTCCGGACGCACGGAGGGCCCGTACCCCAGGGGTACGGGCCCTCCGTGCGTGAGTAGTGTCGTTGGCCGACCGCGCCGAACTCAGCCGACGGCGAGCTTGACCATGTCCGCCTGCGGCCCCTTCTGGCCCTGCGAGATTTCGAATTCAACTCGCTGACCCTCTTCGAGGGTGCGGTATCCGTCCATCTGGATCGCGCTGTAGTGGACGAAAACATCCGCACCACCGTCGACCGCGATGAAGCCGTACCCCTTCTCCGCGTTGAACCACTTGACGGTGCCCTGAGCCATGCCTAACTCCCCTATTACTGGCCCTTGCACAGGACCGCACTTCGCGGGCCCGGGTCAGAACTCACCCTCCGACAGGAGAGGGTGCGTGCGCCGGAACGCGTCGACCGCGGCCGAATGTATCTGCCCAACTGCCCTCTGCAACAGGTCAATCGGACGAGAATTCTGGGCATCGCCGAACGCCCGAATATGAGGAACTCATGAGATTCCAGGGCAAGTCGGGCCAGGCAAAGGCGACTTATGGCGCAAGAGGCTCAGGCACTTTGGCTGCATCTTGTCGTGGCCGGGCGCATTCTCATATGCGGGGGGCACGGGCAGCGGAGGGGGCTTCCCACACTCTACCGCGCTCAACCATGCAGAATTGCCCCCTCCGCTTCTGTCGCGGAGAGGGCAATCGCGGTGACTCGTCGAAGCGGGACCGCTCGGGTCCCGGGGCTCAGCAGCCGCCGGCGACGGCCGGGATGATCGAGATGCCGGCGCCGTCCGGGGTGACCGCTTCCAGGCCTCCCTGGAAGCGCACGTCGTCGTCGTTGACGTACACGTTGACGAAGCGGCGGAGCTTGCCCTGGTCGTCCAGGACGCGGGCGGCGATGCCCGGGTGGTCCTTCTCCAGGGACTCGATGACCTGGGAGAGGGTCGCGCCCTCTGCCGGGACCTCGGCCTGGCCGCCCGTGTAGGTGCGGAGGATGGTGGGGATACGGACCTTGACGCTCATGGTGGGAGCCCTTCCTGGAGTCACGGGTGGCCGGAGGCTGCGGCAGCCTCTCAGCTGGTGCGGCGGACCGCTCAGGCGGTACCGAGGCCGGCGGCACGGAAGGCGTCCAGGCTCGGCCTGATCGTCGCCGTCGCCTGCGAGGTGGCGGCCACCGCGTCGAGCGTCTTGAGGCCGTCACCGGTGTTCAGGACGACCGTGGTGAGCGACGGGTCGAGCAGACCCGCCTCGATCAGCTTCTTCGTCACGCCGACGGTCACCCCGCCCGCGGTCTCGGCGAAGATGCCCTCGGTGCGCGCCAGCAGCTTGATCGCGTCGACGACCTGCTCGTCGTTGACGTCCTCGACGGCGCCGCCGGTGCGGCGGGCGATGTCCAGGACGTACGGGCCGTCGGCCGGGTTGCCGATCGCCAGGGACTTGGCGATGGTGTTCGGCTTCTGCGGCCGCACCACGTCGTGACCGGCCTTGAAGGCGGTGGAGACCGGCGAGCAGCCCTCGGCCTGGGCTCCGAAGATCTTGTACGGCCTGTCCTCGACCAGACCGAGCTTGATCAGCTCCTGGAGACCCTTGTCGATCTTCGTGAGCTGCGAGCCGGACGCGATCGGGATCACGATCTGGTCGGGCAGCCGCCAGCCGAGCTGCTCGCAGATCTCGTACGCGAGCGTCTTGGAACCCTCGCCGTAGTACGGGCGCAGGTTGACGTTGACGAAGCCCCAGCCCTCACCGAGCGGGTCACCGATGAGCTCCGAGCAGAAGCGGTTGACGTCGTCGTAGTTGCCCTCGATGCCGACCAGCTCACCGCCGTACACGGCGGCCATGACGACCTTGCCCTGCTCCAGGTCGTGCGGGATGAACACACAGGAGCGCAGGCCGGCGCGGGCGGCGGCGGCGCCCACCGCACCGGCGAGGTTGCCGGTGGAGGAGCAGGAGAGCGTGGTGAAACCGAAGGCGCGGGCGGCTTCGACGGCGATCGCGACGACACGGTCCTTGAAGGAGTGCGTCGGGTTGCCGGAGTCGTCCTTGACGTACAGGCCACCGGTGACGCCCAGCTCACGGGCGAGGTTGTCGGCCTTGACCAGCTTGGTGAAGCCGGGGTTGATGTTCGGCTTCTCCGCGACGTCGGAGGGGACCGGCAGCAGCGGCGCGTAGCGCCAGATGTTGTCGGGTCCGGCCTCGATGCGCTTCTTCAGCTCGTCCGGGGAACCGGTCGGCAGGTCGTAGGCCACTTCGAGCGGTCCGAAACAGCTCGAACAGGCGAAAAGGGGACCGAGTGCGAATCGTTCTCCGCACTCGCGGCAGGAAAGTGCCGCGGCGGGACCGAGGTCCACAGAAGATTCGGTAGATGTTGCAACAGTCTCAACAGCCATGATGGCGAGGCCCTTTCTCCTCATCTTCCTCGTGACGCGTTTCGCCACAAGACGGAATTGGCACCTTCCCCACCCGACCTCGCGGAAGGGGGTCCCCCCTGCTCGAGCGAAGTCGAGAGCTTGGGGGTGGGATGGTTGCCGGGACTTCAACGGGCCGTTCCCTCTGTCCCTCTGGATGAGCGCTATGGCACTGGATCATCGATCCAGGCGTTTATCGGCGGACGGACCCCGGCATGCCACGGCCATCTGCGTTGTTCAAGACTGTAACCGAAGCACCGGACTGTTGAGATAGTCGTCCGAACCGCGAGATGGATCACATACAGGGAGTATCGACCGTGCTGGAAGAGGTCGAACGCTGGCTGACCAGGCGTTCCTGGTCGTGCGCCGACCGCCCGCTGGAGCAGCTCCTGGCCGCCAGGGGAGGCGACCCGAGGCGCAGCCGCGTGAGTGTCGTACTGCCCGCGCTCAACGAGGAGGCGACGGTCGGGGACATCGTCCGCACCATCCGGCGCGAGCTCATGGAGAAGGTCCGGCTGGTCGACGAACTCGTGGTGATCGACTCCGGCTCCACGGACGCGACCTCCGAGGTCGCCCGCGAGGCGGGCGCCCGGGTGATCCACCGGGACGCGATCCTGCCCCGGCTGCCGGCTGTCCCCGGCAAGGGCGAGGTGCTGTGGCGGTCACTGCTGGTGACCGGCGGTGACATCGTCTGCTTCGTCGACGCCGACCTGAAGGACTTCTCGGCCGACTTCGTCTCCGGCATCGTCGGCCCGCTGCTGACCGACCCCTCGGTGCAGTTCGTCAAGGCGATGTACGACCGTCCCCTCGGGGACACCGCCGGTCAGGGCGGGCGGGTCACCGAACTGGTGGCACGGCCGCTGCTCAATCTGCACTGGCCGCAGCTGGCCGGCTTCGTCCAGCCGCTGGGCGGCGAGTACGCCGTACGCCGCTCGCTGCTCGAACAGCTGCCGTTCCCGGTCGGTTACGGAGTGGAGCTGGGGCTGCTCGTCGACGCCCTGCACACCGTCGGACTGGACGCGCTCGGCCAGGTCGACGTCGGCGTCCGCGTCCACCGCCACCAGGACGGCCGGGCGCTCGGCCGGATGGCGGCGGCCATCTACCGGACCGCCCAGCTGCGGCTGTCGCGCGGACATCTGGTCCGCCCCGCGCTGACCCAGTTCGAGCGCGGCGAGAACGGCTTCGTGCCGCACACCTACCCGGTGGACACCGAGGAGCGGCCGCCGATGCGCGAGATCGAGGAGTACGTCGCACGCCGGGCGGCATGACGCGGGACGGCGCGAAGCGGCGGCGGCTCTGCGGGACGACACCGTACGCACGTTTGGACGGTTCGGGATCGGGCTAGATTCCGCGCATGGTCTCCGAGCACGCCCCCCAGTCCGCCGCCCAGGTTCTCGTCGCGTCCAACCGCGGCCCGGTCTCGTACACCCTGCGCGACGACGGCTCGCTCGACGCGAAACGGGGCGGCGGCGGGCTCGTCTCGGGGCTGAGCGCGGTGGACGACAAGATGTGGGTCTGCGCCGCGCTCGGTGACGGCGACCGCGAGGCGGTACGGCGCGGGGTCGGTGAACCGGGCGTACGGATGCTCGACATCGACGCGGGCGTGCACGCCGACGCGTACAACGGCATCGCCAACTCGGTGCTCTGGTTCGTCCACCACATGCTCTACCAGACCCCGGTGGAACCCGTCTTCGACGCGGAGTTCCGCCGCCAGTGGGCGTCCTTCGAGGCCTACAACCTGGCCTTCGCCCAGGCGCTCGCCGAGGAGGCGGGCGTGGGCGCGGCGGTCCTGGTGCAGGACTACCACCTGGTGCTGGTGCCCGCCATGCTCCGCGACCTCCGCCCCGACCTGCGGATCGGCCACTTCTCGCACACCCCGTGGGCGCCCGTCGACTACTTCCGGATGCTGCCCGACGACATCGCGGAGCAGGTGCTGCGCGGCATCCTCGGCGCCGACCGGGCCGCGTTCCTGACCCGCCGCTGGGCGGACGGCTTCATCGGCTGCTGCACGGAGATCCTGGGCGGCACCGGCCGCACCCGCGTCGGCGTGCACGGGCTCGGCGCCGACGGGGACTTCCTGCGCCGGCGCGCGCACGAGGCGGACGTGGACGAGCGGATGGCGGCGCTGCGCGAGCAGGTGGGCCCCGGCCGCAAGACGGTCGTGCGGGTGGACCGCACGGAGCTGTCCAAGAACATCGTCCGGGGGATGCTCGCCTACCGCTCCCTGCTCGACGAGCGGCCCGAGTGGCGCGGCCGGGTCGTCCACGTCGCGTTCGCCTACCCCTCGCGGCAGGACCTCGCGGTCTACCGGGAGTACACCGCCGAGGTCCAGCGTGTCGCCGACGAGATCAACTCGGTGTACGGGACGCCGGACTGGACCCCGGTCGTCCTGCACGTCAACGACGACTTCGCCCGCTCGCTGGCCGCCTACCGGCTGGCCGACGTGGCGCTCGTCAACCCCATCCGGGACGGGATGAACCTGGTCGCCAAGGAGGTCCCGGTCGTCTCCGACCACGGCTGCGCGCTGGTGCTGTCGCGGGAGGCGGGGGCGTACGAGGAGCTGGCCGACGACGCGATCGCGGTGAACCCCTACGACGTGTCCGCCACCGCCGACGCCCTGCACGAGGCGCTGACGATGGCGGACGACGAGCGCGCCGAGCGCACGGAGCGCCTGGCCGAGGCGGCCACCGCGCTGCCGCCGCAGCAGTGGTTCCTGGACCAGCTAGAGGCGCTGCGCCAGGGCTGACAGGAATCCGACGACCGCTCCCGGCCCCGGCAGCAACAGGTCGGCGCGCGATGCCAGTTCGGGCACCTCCGCCTCGCCGCTGCAGATCAGCAGGCCGGGGGTGCCGTCGGGGCCCTCGGTGCGGAGCTTCTCCACGGCGGCGTACGCGGCCAGGTCTCCCAGGTCGTCGCCGGCGTACAGCACGGACTCGGCGCCCGTCTCGCGCACGTACTGGGTGAGGGCGACGCCCTTGTCCATGCCCGAGGGCCGCAGTTCCAGGACCATCCGGCCCGGTTCGACGATCAGGCCGTGCCGGGCGGCGAGCTCACCGAGGGGGCCGCGCAGGGCGTCGAAGGCGGCCTGCGGGTCCTGGGCGCGGCGGGTGTGGACGGCGAGCGCCTGCCCCTTCTCCTCTATCCAGGTGCCGTGCCAGGAGTCGAACCTGTCGAGGAAGCCGGGGAGTTCGGCCCGCACGGCGGCGACGCCGGGGTGCGGGGCGGGGGCGTGGACGGTGCCGGACACGGCGTCCCAGCGTTCGGCGCCGTAGTGGCCGAGGACGACGAGGTGGTCGAGGCCCGGCACTCCGGCGAAGCCGCCGTAGCGGACCGCGACGCCGGCCGGGCGGCCGGTGATCACGGCGATCGACGCGACCTTGGGGGCCAGTGCGGCGAGCGCCTCGACGGTCCCGGCGTGGGCGCGGGCCTGTTCGGGGTCGGGAACGATGTCCGCGAGGGTGCCGTCGAAGTCGAGCGCGATGACGGCGCGGTCGGGGCGGCCGAGGAGAGCGGCGAGGCCCTCCCGGCCGGCGGGGGTCGTCGGGGTCGGCAGGGATGGGGTGTGCGGGTGGCTGCCCATGGGCCGAGCCTATAGGCGGCGGCCCGCGCGCGCGGGCCCGACCGGGGCTCCGCCCCGCACCCCGCTCCTCAATCGCCGGAGGGGCTGGAAATGGCCGACCCCTCCGGCCCGCCACCCCCGCGCTCATCGCCGGCCGCGGCGCGCCTCTCGCACCCGACGCAGGCGGTTGACGGTGACCGGGTCCTCCGCCAGGGCCCGCCGGTCGTCCAGGAGGGCGTTCAGCAGCTGGTAGTAGCGGGTCGGGGAGATGCCGAGCCGCTCCCGGATCGCCCGCTCCTTCGCCCCCGGGCCCGCCCACGACTGCCGCTCGACCGCGAGCACCGCGCGGTCCCGGTCGGAGAGACCGGGGGCGGGCGGGCCGGGCTCGTCGGGGGCGTCCGGGGGGAGGGCGGTCATATCAGCCAATATATGGGGCGCCCGGCGGACCGCTACTCCGCGCTCTCCGCCGCCGTGGACTCCTGGGCTATGCGCTCCAGCACGCTCTCCGGCTTCGCGCCCGGCTCGACCGCCTCACCGATGTTCTTCTTGATCGACTCGCTGGCCTTGGCCCAGGACGTCTTGCCGACCGGGTAGAACTGCGCGTTCGGCAGAGCGTCCAGGAACTTGTACAGCGGCTTGTACTTGGGGTTGGTCTCCATCGAGGCCGAGGCGCTGTCGGTGACCGGCAGCAGGTCGTAGGTGTCCGCGAAGTCGATGACGTTCTTGTCGCTGAACATGAAGTCGAAGAACTTGCCCAGCTCGACCCGGTGGTCGTTCTGCTTGAAGCCCATGATCCAGTCGGCGACACCCATCGAGCTGTTGGTGGGCCCGGTGACACCGGGCAGCGGCACCATGCCGACGTCCACGCCCTTCTCCTGGGCCTCCTGCATCAGCGTCGGATGGCCGTTGAGCATGCCGACGTCACCGCTGGTGAACGCGGCGAAGGCCTTCGCCCGGTTGAGCTTGCCGGGGGCGACGGGGCCGACGAGGTCCTTGTCGACGAGGTGCGACTTCAGCCAGTCGAACGTCTTGATGTTCTCTTCCGAGTCGATGTTGTACGAGCCGACGTCGTCGGTGTAGCCACCGCCGCCGCTGAGCAGCCACATCAGCGTCTCGGCCTGGGACTCCTCCTGGCCGAGCGGCAGCGCGAAGGGGTACTTCACGCCGCGCTGCTTGAGCGCGACGGCGTCGGCGTCGATGTCGTCCCAGGTCTTCGGGGCGTTCAGACCGGCCTGGCTGAACAGCTTCTTGTTGTAGAAGAGCAGCCGGGTGCTGGCCACGAACGGCAGCCCGTACTGGATCTGGTTGACCCGGCCCGCGTCCGCGAGGACCGGCAGGAAGTTCGCCTGGGTGCGGACGCTGAGCATCTGGTCGGCGGAGTAGAGCTTCCCGGCCTTGGCGTAGTCCGCGTACGCGCCGATCTGCGCCATGTCGGGGGCGTTGCCGGCCTTCACCATCTCCGCGACCTTGCGGTCGATGTCCGTCCACGGCAGCACGGTCACGTCGACCTTGATGCCGGGGTGGGACGCCTCGAAGCTCCTGGCGACCCCGTCCCAGTACTTGTCGGACTTGTTCGCCTCGCCGGTGCCGTAATCGGCCGCGACCAGCTTCAGCGTGACATCGCCCCCGCCGCTCCCGCCGCCGCAGCCCGCCAGCGTTGCCGTCATCCCCAGAGCGGCGACAGCCGCCGTAAGTCCCAAGTAACGCCGCTGCACAGCCCAGTCCGTCCTCGTCGATCGCGTCATCCGTGGCACCCACGTCCGCGTGGGTGCGCTCCGGATGAGCTGCGATTTTGCCCCACCGCTTCCGAGGAGGTCTACACCACCCCGGTATCGCTTCGGCAACGCAGCAGCATTGCACGGGACGCAGAGTCACTGCTAAGTAGGTCTCGGTCAACCAGGGCCCGCCGCAAGGCCCTTAACCCTCTAATGGTCCAGACCTTTATACGCGCCCACGCCGCGAGGAGCCGTACCGCATGTCCCGTACCGCATCAGAAATTGCCACCCAGCCCAGCTGCTGGCGGCGTGCCGCCGAGGCGGGCGCGGTGGCCGAGGGGCTGCCGCGTCCGGGCGAGCGGGTCGCCGTCACCGGGTGCGGCACCTCCTGGTTCATGGCCATCGCCTACGCGGCGCTGCGTGAGGCGGCCGGGCAGGGCGAGACGGACGCGTACGCCTCTTCGGAGTTCCCGGCCGGGCGGTCCTACGACCGGGTCGTGGCCATCACCCGCTCCGGCACCACGAGCGAGGTACTGGCGCTGCTGGCCGCACTGCGCGGGAAGACGCCCACCCTCGCACTGACCGCCGACCCGGCGACGCCGGTCATGGACGCGGCCGACACGGTGGCGGTCCTGGACTGGGCCGACGAGGAGTCGGTCGTGCAGACCCGGTTCGCCACCACCGCACTCGCCTTCCTGCGGGCCGGCCTCGAAGCGTCCGGCCCGCTCCCGGCCGGCGTGAAGACGGTGGCCGAGGCCGCCGTGGACGCGGAACTGGCGGTGACCGAGCCGCTGGACGAGGCGGTGGTCGCGGCCGAGCAGTGGACGTTCCTGGGGCGCGGCTGGACCTACGGCCTGGCGCAGGAGGCCGGGCTGAAGATGCGCGAGGCGGCGGGCGCCTGGACGGAGTCCTACCCCGCGATGGAGTACCGCCACGGCCCGATCGCGATCACCGGGCCGAACCGGGTGGCCTGGGTGTTCGGCACCCTGCCGGAGGGGCTGGCGGGCGAGGTCGCGGGGGTCGGCGGGACGCTCGTGGCCCGTACCGGCACCGACCCGATGGCAGACCTGATCCGGGCCCAGCGGCTCGCGGTGGCGCTCGCGGAGTCGAAGGGCTACGACCCGGACCACCCGCGCAACCTGTCGCGCAGCGTGATCCTGCCGGGCAACCCGTAGGGGGCCGTCGGCCCCGTCGCCGCCGGGCTGCGGGGCCGATTTTGTATGGATGCGCAACAAACAGCGATAGTGGACTAGACCTTTTGGGGTCCGTCGGGCGAAACTGTTTCCCGTGAAACACGTCATCGCCCTCGATGTGGGCGGCACCGGAATGAAGGCCGCACTGGTCGGGGCCGATGGCGCCCTGCTCTACGAGGCACGGCGCGCGACCGGCAGAGAGCGCGGCCCCGACGCCGTCGTGGAGTCGATCCTCACCTTCGCGGCGGATCTGCGCGCGTACGGCGAGGAGCACTTCGGTGAGAGCGCTCTCGCCGCCGGTGTCGCCGTGCCCGGCATCGTCGACGCCGACAACGGCATCGCGCTCTACGCGGCCAACCTGGGCTGGCGCGACGTCCCCCTGCGCCGGCTGCTCGGCGAGCGGCTGGGCGGCGTCCCCGTCGCCCTCGGCCACGACGTCAGGACCGGCGGACTCGCGGAGGGCCGGATCGGGGCGGGCCGGGGCGCCGACCGCTTCGTCTTCATCCCGCTCGGCACCGGGATCGCCGGGGCCATCGGCATCTCCGGCTCCATCGAGGCGGGCGCCCACGGCTCGGCGGGCGAGATCGGCCACATCGTGATCCGGCCGGACGGCCCGGACTGCCCCTGCGGCCAGCGCGGCTGCCTGGAGACGCTGGCCTCCGCGGCCGCCGTCAGCCGGGCCTGGGCCGCCGCGTCCGGCGACCCGAAGGCCGACGCCGCGGACTGCGCCAAGGCCGTGGAGTCGGGCGACCCGGCGGCCCTGGCCGTCTGGCGCGACGCCGTCGACGCCCTCGCCGCCGGGCTGGTCACCGCGCTCACCCTGCTGGACCCGCGCACGCTCATCATCGGTGGCGGTCTCGCCGAGGCGGGGGAAACCTTGTTCACACCACTCCGTGCGGCCGTCGAGGAACGCATCACGTTCCAGAAGCTGCCCCACATCGTCCCCGCAGCCCTCGGGGACACCGCCGGATGCCTGGGCGCAGGGCTGCTCGCCTGGGATCTTCTCTCCACGGAGGTATCCGCCTGATGGCCGGACGCGCAGACAGCACGGTTCTCGCAGGTGCCCGGGTGGTACTCCCCACCGGCACCGTCGAGAACGGCCGGGTGATCGTCGAGGGCAGCCGCATCGCCGGCAGTGCGGCGGACGACGCACCCAGCATCGACCTCTCCGGCCACTGGATCGTCCCCGGCTTCGTGGACATGCACAACCACGGTGGCGGCGGCGGCTCCTTCACCTCCGGCACCGTGGAGGACGTCCTCACCGGCGTCCGCACCCACCGCGAGCACGGCACCACCACCCTGGTCGCCTCCACCGTCACCGGCGAGATGGACTTCCTCGCCGAACGCGCCGGCATCCTCTCCGAGCTCGTCGAGCAGGGCGACCTGGCCGGCATCCACTTCGAGGGCCCCTTCATCTCGCCGTGCCGCAAGGGCGCCCACAGCGAGGGCCTGCTGCGCCACCCGGACCCGGCCGAGGTCCGCAAGCTGATGGACGCCGCCCGGGGCACCGCGAAGATGTTCACGCTCGCCACCGAACTGCCCGGCGGCATCGAGTCCGTACGGCTGCTCGCCGAGCACGGCGTCATCGCCGCCATCGGGCACACCGACGCCACCTACGAGCAGACCGTCGAGGCGATCGACGCGGGCGCCACCGTCGCCACGCACCTCTTCAACGCGATGCCGCCCCTGGGCCACCGCGCGCCCGGCCCGATCGCCGCCCTCCTGGAGGACGAGCGGATCACGGTCGAGCTGATCAACGACGGCACGCACCTGCACCCGGCCGCCCTGCAACTGGCCTACCACCACGCGGGCGCCCACCGCGTCGCCCTGATCACCGACGCCATGGACGCGGCCGGCTTCGGTGACGGCCAGTACCAGCTGGGCCCGCTCGCCGTCGAGGTCAAGGACGGCGTCGCCCGGCTCGTCGAGGGCAACTCCATCGCCGGCTCCACGCTCACCCTGGACACCGCCTTCCACCGGGCCGTGACCGTCGACCGCATCCCGGTCGCCGACGTGGTGCGGTCCATCTCCGCCAACCCGGCCCGGCTGCTCGGCGTGTACGACCGGGTCGGCTCGCTGGAACCCGGCAAGGACGCCGACCTGGTGGTCCTGAACGCCGACTTCACGCTCAAGGGCGTCATGCGCAAGGGCGAATGGGTCCGGCAGCCGGTGCCCGTGGCGGTGTGACGGCCACCGGCCCGAGCCACTGACCCGAGCCGGCGGCCCGAGCCGGCGGGCCGGAAGCGGCGGGCTCATGCGGCGGTACGTAACGAAGAGACGGCGGTTGTCCCCCGGGTCTGGGCCCGCCGCCGGCTCTTTGGCATGATCGTCCGCGAACCAACCAGGAACAGCGCATTCCGCAAAGGAACGCGCGCGCAACACGTATCGAGGGGGCGGCCGAGGTGATCCTCACGGTCACGCTGAACACGGCACTCGACCTGACGTACGGCGTTCCCGCCCTCGTCCCGCACGCCAGCCACCGGGTCACCGATCTCTCCGAGCGCCCCGGCGGCAAGGGCATCAACGTCGCCCGGGTCCTCACGGCCCTCGGTCACGACAGCGTCGTCACCGGCTTCGCGGGCGGCGCCACCGGCTCCGTACTGCGCCGGCTCCTCGCGGACCTCCCGCCCGGCCGGGCCAAGCTCACCGACGCGCTCGTCCCGGTGGCCGGCGACACCCGCCGCACCCTGGCCGTCGTGGACGGGACGACCGGCGACACCACCCAGTTCAACGAACCGGGACCGCACGTCACCGCCGACGAGTGGACCGCCTTCCTCCGCAGTTACGAGGACCTGCTCACCGGCGCCGAAGCGGTCGCCCTGTGCGGCAGCCTGCCCCCCGGCATCCACGTCGGCGCCTACGCCGAACTGATCCGGCCGGCCCGCGCCGCCGGCGTCCCCGTCCTCCTGGACACCAGCGGCGAACCGCTGCGCCGGGGCATCGCCGCCCGCCCCGACCTCATCAAGCCGAACGCCGACGAGCTCGCCCAGCTCACCGGATCCCGCGAACCCACCCGCGCCACCCGCGACGCCCGCCGCCGCGGCGCGCACACGGTGATCGCCTCGCTGGGCCCGGAAGGCATGCTGGCGGTCACCCCCGACGGCAGCTGGCAGGCGTCGCCGCCGGCCGCCGTCAAGGGCAACCCGACCGGAGCCGGCGACTCCGCGGTGGCCGGACTGCTGTCCTCCCTCGTCGAGGGCCTGAGCTGGCCGGACAGGCTGCGACGGGCGGTGGCACTGTCGACGGCGACCGTGCTGGCCCCCACAGCGGGTGACTTCGACCGCGCGGCCTACGAGGAGCTGCTGCCGCGCGTCGCCATCGAGGAACACGCAGACGGAGCGGCCTGAGCGCCGCGCCCCCACCGGACCCTCACCGGGCCCGAGGAAACAACAGAGGTCAGCAATGCCGCTCGTCAGTACCGGTGAACTCGTCTCCGCCGCACAGGCCCAGGGACGCGGGATCGCCGCCTTCAACGTCATCACGCTGGAGCACGCGGAGGCCATCGCCACCGGTGCCGAGCGGGCCGGGTCCCCCGCCATCCTCCAGATCTCCGAGAACGCCGTGAAGTTCCACGGCGGCCGGCTCTCCGCCATCGCGGCCGCCGCCGCGGCCGTCGCCCGCACCTCCACCGCCCCGCTCGCCCTCCACCTCGACCACGTCGAGTCCGTGGAGCTGCTGCACCAGGCGCACGACGAGGGCTTCGGCTCGGTCATGTTCGACGCCTCCAAGCTCAGCTACGAGGAGAACGTCCGGACCACCGCCGAGGCCGTCGCCTGGGGCCACGAGCGCGGGATCTGGATCGAGGCCGAGCTCGGCAAGGTCGGCGGCAAGGAGGGCGAGACCCCGCTCGACGCCCACGCCCCCGGCGTCCGCACCGACCCGGCCGAGGCCGCCGCGTACGTCGCCGCGACCGGCGTGGACGCGCTCGCCGTCGCCGTCGGCTCCTCGCACGCCATGACCGAGCGCACCGCCGCCCTGGACCACGCCCTGATCGGCCGGCTGCGCGACGCCGTCCCCGTACCGCTGGTCCTGCACGGCTCCAGCGGCGTCCCGGACGACGAGATCCGCCAGGCCGTCGCCGCCTCCGGCATGGTCAAGATCAACGTCGGTACGGCCCTGAACACCGCGTTCACCGGCGCCGTCCGCGCCCACCTGGCCGAGAACACCACGGGCGTCGACCCCCGCAAGTACATCGCCCCGGGCCGCGAGGCGATGGCCGCGACGGTCGCCGGCTTCCTGGCCCTGATGGGCTGAACCCGTACACACGACGGCCCCCTCACCCGAAGGCGAGGGGGCCGTCGTGCGTACGGGTGGGGCGAGTCAGCGCGTCTGGTGACCGGCCTTCAGCGACAGCTGGTCCAGGTTGGCATCGCACTGGTCGCCGTCGTTGCAGGAGATCATCAGGGTGTTCGCACCCTTGCTGAGGTTGACGTAGGCGTACGTCTCCGTCCAGCCCTTCTCCAGATCGCCCTCGGGGGCGTTGGCGAAGTTCTTCATGTTGATGTCGCGGGGGTCCTCGGCGTTGACCGTGAGGGACGTCTTGGCGTCCTTGCCCGGCACGCCGTACGTCACGAACAGCGTGTACTCACCGGCCTCCGGCACCTCGACGGACCAGGTCGCGGACCGGCCGACGGCGTTGAGGTTGATGTACTGCCCGTTGTTGCTCTTGGCGCCCTTGACGGTGTTGTCGAGGCTCGCGTCGCCGCCGAGCTTGAGCGACGCCGCGTCCTGCTTCGGGAGCTCGGGGGGCGCCTCGGAGGTCTTGGACTGCTCGGGCTTCGGCGACTCCTCGACCTCACCGGCCGCGCCGGAGGAGGAGGACGCCGTGTCGTCGTTCTTCTTGTCCTTGTCGCCGTCGCCCGTCATCAGGGCGGCGGCGATGCCGATGAGCACGACCGCGACGACCGCGACGGCGCCGATCAGCAGGCCCTTGGTGTTGGGGCCGCCCTTGCCGGGACCGCCGCCGTTGCCACGGCCGCCCTGGTGCGGGACCTGGGTGGTGGGGGCACCGGGATACGTCTCCGGGGCCGCGTACTGCGCGTTCGGCTGGCCGTACTGGCCCTGGCCCTGCTGTGCGTACTGGCCCTGCTGCTGCCCGTACTGGGCGTTCTGCGCCTGCGGCGGGTAGCCGTAGGCCCCCTGCTGCGGCACCTGCTGGCCGTACTGGCGCTCACCGACGGTCCGCACCTGGTTGTACGAGGTGCGCGGCACACCGGGCTGCGCGGCGGGACCCGGGTAGCCGTAGCCGCCCTGACCCGGCGGCTGTGCGCCGGCCGCCCGCCCGTCCTCGTAGAGGTAGCCGAACGGGTCGTCGTCCTCGGGTGTGCTCGCGCCGTTGTTCCCGGCCATCCCTGGGTCACTCCTCACCATGTCGTCGGCCACTCGCCGTATACCGTCAGCCCACGCCGACCGGCCGAGCCTACCCCGAACGGACCAGCCCAAGAATTGCCGGAGGCGCCGCGGGAACCTGGGTGGGGTAAGCGCGCGACGGCCCGGCGAACCTCAGCCGGCCCTGCGGTGAACCTTCGACCGGGACCGCTTCTCGATGTACATCCGCTGGTCGGCGGAGCGCAGCACCTCTTCCGCGGTCATCCCGCAGGCGGCCCAGCCGATGCCGAAACTCGCCCCGACGCGCACCGCCCGGCCGTCGACCCGAATGGGCGGAATGATGGCGTTACGCAGGCGTACGGCCAGGTCCGCGGCGTCCGCCGAGCCCAGTCCGTCGGCGAGCACGACGAATTCGTCACCCCCGAGCCGGGCGACGGTGTCGCCGTCGCGGACACAGGTGGTGAGCCGGCGGGCGACCTCGATGAGGACCGCGTCACCCGTGTGGTGGCCGAAGCGGTCGTTGATCGACTTGAAGCCGTCCAGGTCGCAGAAGAGGACCGCGAGCCCCTTCGAGCCGTCGTCCTTCCCGGTGTCGGGTGCGACGGAATGCACATGGTGGTCGTACGGGCCGACGCCCGTCGCGGCGTCGAACCCGTCGACGGGGAAGCCGTGCACCCGGGCCTCGTCCACGTCGCCGTAGGCCGCGTCCAGCGCCTGCACGTCCGTGGACGCCATCGCGTGCGGGCGCTCGCAGAGCCGGGCGCTGAGCCGGGAGCGCAGCTCGGCGCTGTTGGGCAGGCCGGTGAGCGCGTCATGGGAGGCGCGGTGCGCGAGGTTCAGCTCGTGGCGCTTGCGCTCCTCTATGTCCTCGACGTGGGTGAGCAGGAAGCGCGGCCCGTCCGCGGTGTCCGCGACGACGGAGTTGCGCAGCGAGACCCAGAGGTAGGTGCCGTCCCGGCGGCCCAGCCGCAGCTCGGCCCGGCCGCCCTCGGCGGAGGTGCGGAGCAGGGTGCCGATGTCCTCGGGGTGGACCAGGTCCGCGAAGGAGTAGCGGCGCAGTACGGAGGCGGGGCGGCCGAGCAGCCGGCACAGGGCGTCGTTGGTGCGCAGCAGCCGGCCGTGCTGGTCGCCGCCCATCTCCGCGATGGCCATGCCGCTGGGGGCGTACTCGAAGGCCTGGCGGAAGGATTCCTCGCTGGCCCGCAGCGCCTGCTGTTCCCGCTCCAGGCGGACCAGGGCGCGCTGCATGTTGGCCCGGAGCCGGGCGTTACTGATGGCGATGGCCGACTGGGAGGCGTACATCTGGAGGGCCTCGCGGCCCCACGCGCCGGGGTGGCGGCCGTTGCGGGGGCGGTCGACGGATATGACGCCCAGGAGGTCGGAGCCGCCGCCGGAGGCGTACATCGGGGCGTAGAGCCGGTCCTGCGGGTGCCACTCGTCCTCGAAGCGGGGCTCGGGGCCCTCGGTGTGCCACTGCGGGACGTCGTCGTCGAGGAGGACCCAGCCGTCGGTGTGCGGTATGAAGCGGAGCTCGTCCCATATCTCGCCCATGGCCAGCCGGCGCTCCCAGGAGGTGCGGGAGCCGACGCGGCCGGTGATCAGGGCCTCGGCGGCGCTGTTCCCGGCGAAGGCGGCGACCACGAGGTCACCGTCGGGACGGACGAGGTTGACGCAGGCCAGCTCGTAGCCGAGACCAGCGACGATTCCGTCGGCCACGGTCTGCAGCGTGTCGGCCAGGCTCCGCGCCGTGTTGAGATCGGCCACGGCCTGGTGCAGCTGCCGCATCGTCGCAAGGCGGACGTACGGCTCCGACTCGGCCTCCATCGCTCGCACTCCCCGAGACCTCGACAGCACTCCAGGTTTCATATCGGCGTACTTAACGTACTTACTGCAGTGTCACGGCCACTGAATCACAGTGAGCTGTGCACCCGGTACACAGGGTCAACAAATATCGCGCTCTGTGAGACAAGTCACAACAGATAGTAAAGGACTCCATGCCGGTCCTAGGACCCGGCTGGTCCCCTGGCCCGATGCGCCGCCGTCCCGTGCACGACTAGCGTGCCCGGTGTGTTGCAGACGAAGCCCTCCACCCCGCGTTCCCGGCCCGTCCCCCATGCTGAGGGGGTGAGCAACGACGAGTTCCGTGGTGCCCTCGCCCGGCTGGCCGCCGGCGTGGTGCTGGTCACCGCACAGGAGCCGCCGCTCGACGAGCACGGGCGCGGCGAGGACGTCGGCATGACCGCGACCGCGTTCATGTCGGTGTCGCTGGATCCGCCGCTGGTCATGGTGAGCCTGCGCAACGACTCACGGATGGACGACCTGCTGGCCGAGCAGCCGCTGTGGGCCGTCTCGGTCCTGTCGGAGAGCCAGCGGCACATCGCCGGACGGTTCGCCATGAAGGGCCGGATCAGTGACCGGCTGCTGTTCGAGGACATCCCGCACGTGCGCGGGGAGATCAGCGGGGCGCTACTGGCCGACGGCGCGCTCGCCACGCTGGAGTGCCGCACGGAGCAGCGTGTCGTGGCGGGTGACCACACGCTGGTGATCGGACGGGTGCTCGGTGCGCAGCTGCCGGCCCAGGAGGGCGGCCCGCTGACGTACTTCCGCGGGCGCTACCGGCAGCTGGGCTGACCGCCCCGCCGGCGGACGGCCCGTTCACCGGTCGCGGCCGGTGTTCACGGTGCCGCGGCCCGTTCACCAGTCGCGGCCCGAGCGGCCGCGCTTGGTGTCGCCGCGCTGCTTCTTCTCGCGCAGCCTGCGCTCGTTGATGCCGCGCGGGATCTTGCGCTTGCGACGCGGCTTGGGGGGCGGCGCCGTGGCCTCGGCCAGCAGGGCGGTGAGCCTTACGGCGGCCGTCTCGCGGTTGCGCCACTGCGAGCGGTGCTCCGAGGACCGTACCGACACCACCCCGTTGACCAGCCGGCTCTCCAGCCGCTCCAGGGCGCGCTCCTTCCACACCTCGGGCAGCGACTCGGTCGCCGCGAGGTCGAAGCGGAGCTCGACCTGGGAGTCGGTGGTGTTGACGTGCTGCCCGCCGGGCCCGGAGGACCGCGAGAAACGCCACATGAGCTCGGCCTCCGGCAGGGAGACCGCACCGCGGATGACATAGGGCCCGGACATGACACCCATGTTCCCCGGCCCACCGGGTGTTCGTCACCTTCTTTACGGACTGTCCCGCAGTCGCGCCCAGCCGCGCCCGGCGCCGGTTCGGCAAAGAAAGCAAAGGCGGAAGGAACCTCTCGGTCCCTTGTCCGCGTTATGGAGGGTGACGGTAGCTTCGTGACGACACGAAGCCCGCACACGACAGATGAAAGGGACTTCCCATGGCAGTAAGCCTGTCCAAGGGCGGCAACGTCTCCCTCACCAAGGAGGCCCCCGGCCTCACCGCCGTCACGGTCGGCCTCGGCTGGGACGTCCGTACCACCACCGGCACGGACTTCGACCTCGACGCCTCCGCGATCGCGGTCAACACGGCCGGCAAGGTCTTCTCCGACGGCCACTTCGTCTTCTTCAACAACAAGGCGACGCCGGACCAGACCATCGTGCACACCGGTGACAACGTCACGGGTGAGGGCGAGGGCGACGACGAGCAGATCAACGTCAACCTGGCGGGCCTTCCGGCCGACATCGACAAGATCGTCTTCCCGGTGTCGATCTACGACGCCGAGACCCGCAGCCAGAACTTCGGCCAGGTGCGCAACGCCTACATCCGCATCCTCAACCAGGCCGGCGGCGCCGAGATCGCCCGCTACGACCTGAGCGAGGACGCCGCCACCGAGACCGCCATGGTCTTCGGCGAGCTGTACCGCAACGGTGCCGAGTGGAAGTTCCGCGCCGTCGGCCAGGGATACGCCTCCGGCCTGCGCGGCATCGCCTCGGACTTCGGCGTCACTCTCTGACGCTCCGTCCCACCGCTGCACGGGAGCCCCCGGCCGAACGTCCTGCGGCCGGGGGCTCCCGCGCGTCCGCGTACCACTGACCGAGACCAATGGGGCGTACGACACGCGGTGTTGCCCAACTGCCGGAAGTCCGCCGGATAGCGGACACAGACGTACCCCAGTCGGACAAGAACTGGTCAAAGAATTGTGAGGTAATTGTTGGTACACCGTCAATGTCGGTCATTCGGTGGCACGCTCTCCGCTCGTAACCCCCCACGGAACGAGCAACGGAGAACCCATGACCCCCCACATGAACACCCGTCGCGCCGCAGCCCTGGCCGCCGTGGCCGCGATGGTCGTCGTCGGAGTGCAGACCGGTACCGCGAACGCCCGGCCGGCCGCTCCCGACAACGGCTCCTCCGCCTCATCCCCCGCCTTCAGCGCCGCCGCCGCGCGCACCACGGCCATCAAGTCGGCGCAGACCGACGCCTCTTCGACCGCCGCCACGCTGAAGCTCGGCGGCAAGGAGAAGCTGATCGCCCGTGACGTGATCAAGGACGCCAAGGGCACCGTCCACACCCGCTACGAGCGCACCTACGCCGGACTGCCCGTCATCGGCGGCGACCTCGTCACCCACACCGCGAGCAACGGCAAGCTCAAGAGCGTCACCAGGGCGACCGACGCCAAGATATCCGTGCCGTCCACGACGGCGAAGATCAAGACGGTGGCCGGTGCCCGCAAGGTGATCTGGGCGGGCGGCTCCAAGCCCGTCCTCGCGCTCGAATCCGTGAAGACCGGGGTCCAGAAGGACGGCACCCCGAGCCGCAAGCGCATCCTCACCGACGCCATCACCGGCAAGGTCCTGCACAGCTACGAGGAGATCGAGACCGCCGGCGTCGGCAACAGCCAGTACAGCGGCAAGGTGGAACTGTCCACCACCGAGTCCGGTTCCGGCTTCGACCTGACCGACGGCGACCGCGGCGGCCACAAGACGTACGACCTGAACCAGGGCGAGAGCGGCACCGGCGACCTGGTCACCGACGACGACAACACGTGGGGCGACGGCACCGGCAACGACCGCCAGACCGCCGCGGTCGACGCCCACTACGGCGCCGCCGAGACGTGGGACTTCTACAAGGACGTGCTCGGCCGCGACGGCATCGCGGGCGACGGCAAGGCCGCGTACTCCCGGGTCCACTACGGCGACGCGTACGTCAACGCGTTCTGGGACGACAGCTGCTTCTGCATGACGTACGGCGACGGCGCCGACAACAAGAGCGCCCTCACCGGCCTCGACGTCGCCGGGCACGAGATGAGCCACGGACTGACCTCGTCGACCGCCAACCTCGACTACGTCGGTGAGTCCGGCGGCCTCAACGAGGCGACCAGCGACATCTTCGGCACCTCGGTGGAGTTCTTCGCCGACAACGCCACCGACGTCGGTGACTACCTCATCGGCGAGAAGATCGACATCAACGGCGACGGCACCCCGCTGCGCTACATGGACAAGCCGAGCAAGGACGGCGGCTCGGCCGACTACTGGTCCAGCAGCGTCGGCAACGAGGACGTGCACTACTCGTCCGGTGTCGCCAACCACTTCTTCTACCTGCTGGCCGAGGGCAGCGGCGCGAAGACCATCAACGGCGTCGACTACGACTCCCCGACCTCCGACGGCTCCACCGTGACCGGCATCGGCCGGGACAAGGCCATCCAGGTCTGGTACAAGGCCCTCTCCGAGTACATGACCTCCTCCACCGACTACGCGGCCGCCCGCACCGCGACCGAGAAGGCCGCGACCGACCTCTACGGCGCGGACAGCGCCGAGCTGAAGGCCGTCGACGCCGCCTGGGCCGGCGTCAACGTGAAGTAACAACCGCCACGTTGCTCCAGGGAGCCGGTCAGCCGTCCGCGGCGGGCCGGCTCCCGCCGTACAGCCAGTCCTTCCACAGCTCCGTCAGATCGAGGCCGGTCGCCTTCTCCACGTACGCGGTGAAGTCGGCCGTGGTGGCGTTGCCGTGGTGGCGGGCCTTCGTCCAGCCCGCGAGCAGTGCGAAGAACCGCTCGTCGTCGTCCACCGCCTCACGGACCTTGTGGATCACCATGGCGCCCCGCCCGTACACCGGCGGGTCCGAGATGTTGGACGCGGACGGCGGATCGGCGGGCGGGAAGGCCCAGTTGTCGTCGTCCGCATAGGCCTCGTCGAACGACTCCTGCGCCGGGGTGTCCTCCTTCTCCTCCTCCCACAGCCACTCCGCGTAGGTCGCCAGACCCTCGTTGAGCCACATGTCCCGCCAGCTCGCGGGCGTGACCGAGTCGCCGAACCACTGGTGCGCCATCTCGTGGACGAGCAGCCCGACGCTCGGCGGCCCGGGGAAGAACGGCCGGTTCTGCGTCTCCAGCGCGTACCCGGCGTCCCCCTTGCGCTCGACGATCGCGCCGGTGGCGGAGAACGGGTACGGGCCGAAGTGCGCCGCCTCCCACTTGACGACCTCGGGGACCCGGGCCAGCGTCGCCGCGCTCGCCTTCGCCGACTCCGGGTCCACCGCGGTGAACACCGTGATGCCGCCCGTCATCGTCGATGTCTTCGTCTCGAACCGGCCGACGGCCAGCGCCGCGAGATAGCTCGCCATCGGTTCGGCGGTGTGCCAGCGGTAGGTGGTGCGGCCGTCCGCGGTGGCGGGCCGGCCGGCGAGCACACCGTTGGAGACCGCCGTGAGCCCCTCGGGCACGGTGACCGACAGGTCGTACGTGGCCTTGTCGCTCGGGTGGTTGTTGCCCGGGAACCAGGCCATCGAGCCGGTCGGCTCCCCCAGCGCCACCGCTCCGTCGGCGGTCGGCAGCCAGCCCTCCTCGGAGCCGTCCGGGTCGGTGATGGTCTTCGGGGTGCCGGAGTAGTGCACGACCGTACGGAAGGTGCGGCCCCGGCGCAGCCGGTCCTGGACCTCGATGTCCGGACGCAGCGTCAGCTCGTCGGCCGCCCGGCTGACGGCGGCGGGGCGCCCCTCGACCGAGGCCGACTCCACCTTCAGCCCGGCCAGGTCGAGGTTGAACGAGCTGAGGTCCTGGGTGGCCCGCGCGGTGATCCGGGCCGTACCGCGCAGCGTCTTCGCGTCCTTGCCGACATCGAGCGTGAGGTCGTAGTGCGTGACGTCGTAGCCGCCGTTGCCGAGCCTGGGGAAGTACGGATCGCGCACCCCGGCGGCGCCCGGCTTTCCCCCCACCCCGCTGGCGCCCGCGGTGCAGGCCGGGGCGAGGACCGCCAGGGCGAGGAGCAGCACGGCGATCCTGGCCGTGCGGGGTGCGTGTGCGGCACGGGGGGTGCGTGCCGGGCGGGGTGCGTGTGCGGCACGTGCCGTACGGGGCGTGCGTGCCGGGGCGGCTTGATCCAGATCCAGATCCACGCCGATGATCCTATGTGCGGAATGTCGGAGTAGGGGGATGCCCGGACCGTGCCGTCCGCCGGAGCCCGCCCGTACGGTGCCGGAGTACGCGATCCCCGACGGCGTCGACCGCTTGCCGGGCTCTCACCGGGTGTCCCGCAACAACGCCGCGATCTCCGCGAAGCCCCGGCGCTCCGCGTGCTCCAGTGCCGTGACCCCGTCGGCGTCCGGCAGCTCCGGCGTCGCACCCGCCGCGAGCAGCAGCTCGACGATCTCCCGGTGCGCCCGGCCCCCGTCACCGAGGATCACGGCCTCCAGCAGGGCCGTCCAGCCGAGCCGGTTGACGTGGTCGACGTCGATGTCGGTGGCCCGGAGCAGCTCCCGTACGTAGCCGACATGGCCCCGCTCGCTCGCCGGGATCAGCGCGATACCGCCGAACCGGTTGCGGAGCTTCAGATCGGGCCCGGCCGGCAGCAGCACGCGCAGCATCGGGACGCTGCCGGTGACGCCCGTGGCCAGCCACGGGCTCTCCTCGCGCCGGTCCTGCGCGTTGGGGTCGGCGCCCGCCGCGACGAGCAGCCGGGCCACCTCGACGTGCTCCCCGTGGACGGCGAGCAGCAGCGGGGTGCGCAGCTCCTCGTCGCGGACGTCCACCCGGGCGCCGCCCTCGATCGCGGTCCGCACCCGGTCGGGGTCGCCGGTGCGTGCGGCGTCGAGCAGCTGGTGATCGAGGGCGTTCATATGTGTCTCCCGGGGTTGATCCGACTACGTGGCGGGCTACTTGGTGAGCGCGGCGGCGCCGGCCTGCGCGAACTTCTCGTCGAGGTCGCCGCTGGGCGCCCCCGCCACTCCGATGCCCGCGACCGGAGCACCCTTGACCTGCACCGGGGCGCCGCCCGCGAGGAACAGGGTGCCAGGGATGTCCTTCAGGTTCGGGGTCTGGGCCAGCCGCTTGACCAGCTCGGAGGTGGGCGCGTTCCAGGACACGGCGGTGTACGCCTTCTTCTCGGCCGACTCGTACGCCTGCGGGCCCGCGCCGTCGCCGCGCAGGGTGACGATGGTGTTGCCGTTGCGGTCGACGACGGAGACGGCGACCTTCTGGTGCTCCTTCTCCGCCGCGTCCAGGGCCGCCTGGGCCGCCTTCGACGCGGCGTCCACGGTCAGGTGCGTGGACTGCTGGAGGTTCCGGTTCGCGGTGTCGGCCTTGACGGTGGTGGCGGGCGCGGCGGCCGGGGCGGAGGCGTTCGCGGACACGGCGCCGAGGGTGCCGGCCCCGAGGGCGGCAGCGGCGACGGCACCGGTCAGGACGCGGGTGCGCAGCGACATCTTCATGGTGGGCTCCTCTGGAGTGGCCGTGGGTGTTCCTGCGTTCTGAGATCAATGCTCCGGCCGGTCCCGTGGCCGTACGGTCGGCGTACCGGCTGGACACCGCACGCGGTACGGCTGACGGCCCCATCGGCCGATCGGTTGATGCGGGCCGGGTCCTTCGGGGTGACGATGGAATGTCCGCGCAGGTCAGCAGCGGTGGCGCAGAACGGGGCACGACCCGCAGAAGGGGGTACGAGGTGGAGCAGCGAAGCCGCTCGGCGCGGGACACCCGCCGGGCCGACGACGACGGCACACGCGCCCTCTCCCTGCGGCGAAGCCGGTCTGCGGGCGTTGCCGGGCAGTCCGGCGACCCCGACACCCGGGGCCTCTCCCTGCTCATGCACGCCGCGTTCTTCCTGCTCCTGGGCGCCTCGCTGACCCGGTTCCTGCTGCGCCACCCCGGCGAGGCCCGCACTCCGTGGATCATCGGGCTGTCCGTCGCGCTGGCCGTCCTGTACGTGATCGGGCCGGTGCTCGGGTCCCGCCCGACCCCGCGCAGCCTGCTCTGGCTGGGGGTGCTGGTCGCTGTCTGGATGGTGCTGGTCGTCCTCGCGCCGAGCTTCGCGTGGTGCGCGGTGCCGCTCTTCTACACCGGGCTGCGGATCCTGCCGCCACGGGCCGCGCTCGCCCTGGTCGCGCTGCTCACCCTGTTCGTCGTCGCCGCGCAGCTGCGGCTGGCCGACGGCTTCGACCCGAACCTGATCCTCGCGCCGCCCGCCGTCGCGGCCGTCGCGACCGCCGTGTTCGTCCACATGCAGCGCCAGGCCGTCACGCAGAACGAACTGATCGACGACTTGCTGCGCACCCGCCGCGAGCTGGCCGCCACCGAACGGCGCGAGGGCACCCTCGCGGAGCGCCAGCGGCTCTCCATGGAGATCCACGACACCCTCGCCCAGGGCCTGTCCAGCCAGCAGATGCTGCTCCAGGCCGCCGACCGCACCTGGGACACCGATCCGGCGACCGCCCGCCGCCACATCCGGACCGCCACCGGCATCGCGGAACGCAACCTCGCCGAGGCCCGCCGCTTCGTCCACGACCTGGCCCCCGCCGACCTGGCCGAGGGCGGCGGCCTGGACGCGGCGCTGCACGCCTTGGCCGCCCGCGAGACCGCGCAGGCGCAGGGCCGGCTGACCGTCCGCTGCCACGTCGAGGGCGCACCCCACACCGCGCTGCCCGGCCGGGTGCAGTCCGCGCTGCTGCGGATCGCCCAGGGCGCCCTGGCCAACGTGACCGAGCACGCGGACGCCACCGAGGCCGCCCTGACCCTCACCCACCTCGACGACCGGACCGTCCTCGACATCGCGGACAACGGACACGGCTTCACGCCCACGGAGCCGGGCGGGGCGCCGAGGGGTGTACGCGGCCACGGGCTGCCCGCGATGCGTGCCCGGCTGCGTCAGCTGGGCGGCACCCTGACCATCGAGTCCGCGCCCGGCGAAGGCACCGCGGTGACGGCCACCGTCCCCCTCACCCCCCAGGACCCCGCATGACCGCCACCCACTCGCCCGTCCGCATCCTTCTCTGCGACGACCACGCCGTCGTACGCGCCGGACTCCTGGCCCTCCTCGGCAGCGAACCCGACATCGAGGTCGTGGGCGAGGCGGGCAGCGGCGACGAGGCTGTCGCCCTGGCCACCCGTCTCACCCCCGACGTCGTCCTCATGGACCTCCAGCTCGGCGCGGGCATCGACGGCGTCGAGGCGACCCGCCGGATCGTGGCCGCCGCCGCCGGCGCCCACGTCCTGGTCCTCACCACCTACGACACGGACGCGGACATCACCCGCGCCATCGAGGCCGGTGCCACCGGCTACCTGCTGAAGGCCGAGCGCCCCGAGGAACTCTTCGCCGCGATCCGCTCCGCCGCCCAGGGCCGCACCACCCTCTCGCCGCCCGTCGCCAGCCGCGTCATGGCCCGCATGCGCAAGCCGCTGCCCACCCTCACCGACCGCGAACGCGACATCCTCGGCCAGCTCTCCCGGGGCCTGGGCAACCGCGACATCGCCCGCGCCCTGTTCATCAGCGAGGCCACCGTCAAGACCCACCTGGGCCGGATCTACGACAAGCTCGGCGTCGACACCCGCGCCGGAGCCGTCGCCGTGGCCAAGGAGCAGCGGCTGCTGCCGTGAGGGCTGCGGGCTGCGGGCCGTCCGGCGTCACCCGTGGAGAAGCCCGTTGAGGCAGAGCGGCTACTGCAGCGGGAGCTCGATGCCACGCTCACGCTCCGGTCGTGGGCCGAAGATTCGCCGGTCGGACTCGTGGATCCGTGTGTCGTTGACGCTGGCCTCGCGCCGTTCCATCAGGGCATCGGCGCTGAACTGCCACAGCTCGTTGCCATAGCTGCGCCACCACTGTCCCCTGGCGTCGTGCCATTCGTACTGGAACCGGACGGCGATGCGATTCCGGTGCAATCCCCACAGGTTCTTGCGCAGGGCGTAGTTGAGCTCGCGCTCCCACTTAGCGGTCAGGAATTGGACGATCTCCTCGCGGCCGGTGACGAAGACGTCTCGGTTACGCCATACCGAGTCGGGCGTGTAGGCCATGGCCACACGCTGCGGGTCGCGGGTGTTCCAGGCATCCTCAGCCGCTTGCACCTTCTGGAGAGCGGTCTCTTCGGTGAACGGCGGGAACGGGGGGCGTGAATGGCTCATGACTCCTCCTTGACGGTTGAGAACGGACGTTCTCGATACGTGTTGGACTACCGTAGGGAACGAGCGTTCTCAAGGTCAAGGAGGGTCTCATGCCAGCGCCGATCAGCGAGGAACAGAGGGCACAGGACCGTGCCACACTGCTCGACGCCGCCGAGACGCTGTTCTATGAGCAAGGCATCCAGGCGGTCGGAATGGACACCATCCGAGCCGCGGCAGGGATGCCGTTGAAACGGATCTACGGGCTCTACCCGGCGAAAGAGGATCTGGTCGTTGCCGTGCTGCGACGACGGGATCGCCGGTGGCGAACCAGCCTGATGGAGTACGTGGAGCGGAGCGAGGACCCTACCGAGCGGGTGCTGGCGGTCTTTGACTGGCTCGAACGATGGTTCACCGAGCCCGGCTATCGCGGCTGCGCATGGGTCAACGCCTACGGCGAACTCGGTTCCGCCTCACCGGCGATCCTCGCCGAGGTCCGTGCCCACAAGCACGCGTTTCACAAACAGATCGCAGCGTGGGTCAAAGCCGTCACGACCGAACCGGCAGAGCCAGTGTGCCTCATGGCTGAAGGCGCGATCGTGACCGCCGCAATCACCGGAGACGTCAAGGCCGCCCGCCCCGCTCAGGCAGCCGTCAAGGCCCTCCTCAAGTAGGCGTCAACAGCGTCTCGTCCAGCAACATCCAGCGATGATCAGCTGCACGCCTTCTCGATGGCCTCGAAGATGTCGGCGTCCGTCCCCTGCTGCCAGGACGGCAGGTCAGGCCAGTCCGCCACGTAGGACCGTCCGGCGTCAGTGCCGTCCCCGCTCGGCCCGGGGCACCAGTCCCGCACGTACGGCGCTCATCCGTGCCCGTACGCCTTGGACGGGTACGGCGCCCTCGGGGCCGTTGTGGGTGGGGTCCGGGTCCGGGTTGCCGCGGCAGTTTCCGCAGAGGCCGCCGGGCATGGCTTGCGCGGTGCCGGGTGCGCGGCATTCGGCGCATTCCAGGGTCCGCAGGACGACCCGTGGGGCGGGGGAGGCTTCGCGTACGGGTGGGAGCTTGTCCAGCAGGCGTCGGCGGACGAGGGCGGCAGCGTGGTGGATGCGTGGCGGGAGGCCATCGGTCAGGGCGTGCAGGACTTCCGGCTCGGTGGCGCCGCGCTCGAACCACTCACTCAGCTGAGGTTCGAGCGCGACGCAGTCGGCCTGGGACAGGCTCAGTGCGGGCTTCTCGCGCCCGAGGGCGGCGAGCAGGATGAACGACCGGGAACGGGTGGGCCGTTGGGCCGCCTGCTCCGGGGGTACGTCGCCCCGGGTGAAGGCGTCCCACCACTCGTCGCCGCGTGAGGTGCGGGAGAAGAATGTGCGGGTGACCCAGATCAGCGCTTCCTCGGTCGCCACGCACTCGCTACCCCTGCGCAGATGGCCCGCTTCCTGGAGCCGGTTCAGCGTGGTCCGCAGGGCGCACTGGCCGTACGGGAGCGTCTTGGCCAGGGTCTTCACGGAGATGTCGGCGCCGTCGCACAGGCCGTCGAGGTACGCGGCGACGGCGGCGTCGCGGGGAAGCAGATGGGCGAAATCCGTAGCGGTACGGGGACGTTGGCCCGGCGCGGAGCGCTTTCCGTACCCGGGACTGGCCATCGGGTGATCAAGCGTGGGCGGCGGTACGGGCGCGGGGGAAGCGGCAGCACTAAGCTGGCTGGCAGCCATGAGATCGGTCCTGACGATCGAAGTGGTCAGGCCCTCGTCAGGTGTTTCTGCACCGACGGGGGCCGTCTCGTCCCGGCTGACGCTAGAGCGCGACTACCCTCCGTGGCAAGTCGATCGCGAAAAGTCAACCCTCAAGGCAGGGAGGGCGGGTGGGTGTTCAATCCCTCCACCCACTCCGCTGAAAGAGCGCTCGGATCTCGACGCTTGAGCCCCGGGCCTGAGCTGCGAAAAGGCGCTGCGGAGAGGGCGCGGCGGCCACGACGAGATAAGCGCGACGGGCTCCGATCCCGGGCAGTACGCCGAAAGCCCCACCACACCCCCCCGGCTCGGGGGCACGGCAGGGCTTTCGACGATACGACGCGCGCGGGACCGAAGTACGCCGGTCGGGCAGTCAGACGGTGCCGAACTCTCCGGCCTTGACACCCGCCACGAACGACGCGAACGCACCTGCGGGGAAACCCAGAGCCGGGCCGCACAGATCCTTGGAGTCACGGACGGGGACCACACCACGCGCGGAGGCGAGGTTGGTGGCCACCTCCACGCACTGGCCACCGTCGGAGCTGTAGGAGGACGTGAACCAGTGGAAGGAATCGGTAGTCACGAGGTGCCCTTTCGTACCTGGTTGATCAGAGCCACGGAGTCAGCCTGCGAGAGCGCTTCGGCCTGTAGCTGATGGTAGGACGTGAGCAGGGGCCCGACGAACCGCATGTCACGCTCCAGATGCCCGGCGTGCGCTGACTCCGCGTAAGCCATGCACGACCGGTCCACCATCATCACCAGAGTCACCGGCTTGTTCAGCGCGCGGCGCTCACCGAGCAGGAACGGGGCAACCTGCACGACGGTGTTGGGCATGCCAGCGATCATCGCGAGATGATCCAGTTGCTCCGCCATGACTCCGGGCCCGCCCACGTGCTGCCGGATGCAGCTTTCGTCGAGCACGGCATACGCCTGCGGAGGCGGAGTACGGGCGAGTGACTGCTGACGCCCGGCTAGCAGCGCGAGTCGTTCCTCTGCCTGCACTTCAGTGATCGCACCGCGTCGCACCGCACCCATGGTGACGGCAGCGGCGTATGCCGGAGTCTGAAACAGACCCGGCACAAGGCCCATTTCAAACAGCCGGATCTCCGTGGCCTGCCCCTCCTGGACGACGAACTCGGGGAAGCCGTCGAGTATCGCGCTGTCGCGCGCCGCCGCGCCGTGCCGGGTCAGCGCCTCACCGGTCCCGAGGGCTCGGTCAGCACTTGCAGTGAACGCGGAGGTTGGAGTTCGGGATCCGGTTTCGACGCCGGAAATATGCGATGCGGAGTACCCCGAACGGTCAGCCAGATCATCCTGGGTCCACCCGTGCTCCTCGCGCAGTCTGCGCAGACGCTCCCCGAACGCTGCGCGGGGACTCACCGATGGGTCCAACTTCTTGCGGTTCGCCACCTGTTGCCTCTCCATCATTCGATCTCGCGGAGGTTGAAGGTACCGGCAGAGTAGTCCACGCTGAGCGCTCCGCGTAGCGAAAGCACTACGGAGAGGAGTGACGGTGACTGTGCAGGACGTCCCCCCGGACGGACACGAACACGCCCCCGTCCCCACCACCCCGCCCGCCCCCGGCACGCTCATGGTGGACACCGGTCACGACAACCGTGTCGGAGAGTTCCGAGGGGTCGCGGGCCCGTACTGGGCACTGCGGCCGGCATGCGGCGGGCAGGAATGGGAAGCCGAACCCGAGCACGTACGCCTCGCGGACCCCATAGAGCGGCTGCACGCACAGAACGCGCGGTGCAACGCCCGGAGCCGAGGTGATGTGCTGTGAGAGCCACGACCCGCCTGCCCCGGCTCATGGCCGCCCGCACCCATCTGCCGACGAGCACCTCGTGACCGGCCCCCTGCATGGCTGCGACGCCGCGACCCGCGCGCCCTGGTACGAGACCGCGCACGCGTACGGGGGGCGGCACGACCCCGAACTGTCCGAACCGCTTACCTGCGAGCTGGCCGAGGGGCACCCCGGTGACCACACCGACCAACTGGGAGACATGGGGCGGGGCAATTTCGAGGTGTGGATGCGCTGGGGCGCGGACCACGTGACGTACGTCGCCGCCCCCACGTGCGGAATGACGGACCCTGCCGTCGACCCCGTGCGGCAGGACGTGTGCACGCTGTACGCGGAGCACCCGCCGGGCCACTCCTGGGAGATCCGAGAACTGTTCGACTGACGCTTGTGCCCAAAGGGCCGACACCGACAAGCCGTTGACGCCTGTGCTCCGCGAGGCAGGGTTCGCCGTCGATGCCGAGATCTGACCCAACGAGGGCGCGGCGGAATGCTCGCAGTGTCACGCCGGCTGCACCGACAGCCCCGTCGGCGGGAAGAAGTAGCAGCGCACATCCAGTCGGCTGGCCGCGCCCGTGAATGAGAACGAGAACGGAAGCGACGTGTCCGACACCCGTAATGCCGCCTGGGATCAGTACGCGCAGACCAAGCCCCAGAGGCGCCCGACGAACGCCCGTGGCGAGTCCACCTGGTTCAACTGGACGCAGTACGCCGACCACGGCCCCGGAGCCGAAGTGCTTGGCCTGAAACCTGGTGAGGCCGTGCTTGACCTCGGCTGTGGCGCGGGCGGGAACGTGGCCCATCTCGCCGGCCTCGGCATGCGGGCCTGCCGGATCACGGAAGCGGTGACCGCTCTACGTACCGGAAACCGCCTGCCCTTGCTCCAGCACGGCGAACGGGTCACTGCCTGACCCTCATGTCCGTTTCGTCTTCTCAGCAGTCGTCCAGGTGGACGGTGACGAAATGCGTGGGGAAATGCCTCCTCCGCCTGACCTCCCCACGCTTCGCCGTTGAGTGAGACGGCGCGAAACCAAGACCGCTTCGGGACCGAATTTCGGCCGAACTCCGAAGTCGCCCTCTCTCGGCTGCACGTTTCCGCCCGCAGGACATGCAGTCCTGGCTAGCGTCCTGGCTGACCCACTGCCGAGTTGCGTACCGCAAGCATCAACATCCCGACAGACACAGGTAAGCGGATAACTGGCCGGGCGACGTGTCCTGCCCCTGGCCGACAGCCTGATCACCCGAGACGACACGGAGGAAGCAGCCCATGACCGATGCGATTGGGACACCGCAGGCGTCCGAAGTGGGGACCCGAATCCACCCGCAGGAGCACGACATCCTTCTCCGGACCTTCTACTCCGTTCCGCGGGCAGGGCAGGGCCTCAGCGATGGCGGGGGTCCCTTCGGATTCGATATCACCACCGCGCTTCAGGTCGACTTTCTTATGCGGGCCTATGGGTGCGACGGAGTGGTTGAGAGCGGTACCCACTGTGGTGACACAACTGAGTACCTGGCTCGAATGTACCCAGCTCTTCCGATCCGCACCTGCGAGATCGACACAACGTACGCAGCAGTCGCCAAGTACCGCTTACGTGATCTTCCCAACGTAGAAGTACACATCGGCGACTCAGCCCTCTTGGTTCCGGAACTGGTCCGGGGGCTCGACCGACCGTTGGTCTTCCTCGATGCCCACTGGCGCGCCGAGTGGCCCCTCCGTACGGAACTGTCAGCCGTGGAGCGCGGGGTCGTTGTGGTCGATGACTTCGACATCGGGCATCCCCGCTTCGGCTACGACCACTATCAGGGCGTCGTGTGCGGGCCCGAGTTGATTCGCGAAGTGCTTGAATCGACCACCCGCATGTACATCGGCAACCCGCTCGCTGACTACCCCTTTCCTTGCCTCCAGGTTGGCCGTCGATCCGGTACCGGGTATCTCCTTCGAGACCTGAACGACGCAGCGGTGGCCGGCAAAGCATGGTTTGCACCAGTGCTCCTACGACCTCGACTGGTCATTCCCGACTGGAACGTTCCGGCCGTGGATGAGGAGTGGCGATGAGTGACGGGGCACTCGAACTCATCAACGGAGTACCGTTCCTGGACGACGGTTTCGCACCCACGCATCTGACGGCAGCAGTTGTAGCCGTGCGGCAGAACCGCGCCGCCCGTATCGGCCTGCCGAACCCGGCTGACCCGCGTCGTTGGCTCACTCCTGACCACGCTTGCCTCGTCCGATTCGAAGCCAGTGAAGTGCCTTCGATTCCGTTGACCCAGGACGAGGACAGGAAAGTCTCCGACTCTTTGGTCCGCCTGGAAGAGGCGGTGCCGGCCTGGGCCCCTCTGCTGTGGTCCTTGCCGATGAGATACGCCCGGATCGCATCGGGCGAGTCCCTGTCGGCATCTTCATTCTGGTGGCCGCAGCACATTCTCCTGGGAACGGAGACGTTAGCCAGCGACCTCGAAATGCGGGAGCACGTGCTTCATGAGCACTGCCATCAATGGCTCTACCTCATAGAGGAACTCTGGGACATCGATCGCCCGGAAGCCCCTACCTTCACGCTTCCGTCCGGGACATCGAATCGTTCTCCGAGAGAGGTTATCGGCGCTGCACATGTGGCCGCCGCACTCATCCGGATGTACAGGGCAGTCGGCGAGAAGCAACACATCGAGCCGCTGAAGCAATACGGCCTGGGATGCATCAAGTTGCTTGAATCCGCCACTCGGTACCTGACCCCGGTCGGAACCCAGATCACCCAACGCATCAAGGAGGAGCTGTGACCGAATCCGGTACCGGAATCGTGGAACTATGGCCGACCCCTCTCTATATCGCAGACCAGGCCGAACAGTCCGGTAGAGAAGAGGTCGCGGAAATGAATGCGCAGCTGCGCGACCTGATCCTCAACGCTGAGGCACGGGATGATGGCGCCTTCAACTTCGGCATGATCGGGGCACAGAAGAGCAGCATCGACCTGCTGCGCTGGGAGCATCCGGCGGTGGAATGGCTTCGAAGCCGGTTGCTTTCCGCGGTTCGTGACCTGAGCAGGGCTACTCTCGGTGGCCAGGCCGAGACCGCGACGTCCTATCCCGTCCAGGCTGAAGGTTGGGCCGTCGTCTATCACGAAGGCGCCTCACACAAGCAGCACACGCACCACGACTCGGTGTGGTCGGGTACCTATTACGTGGCTACCGGCGGGGTTGATGCTGGGGCCGGCCATCTTCAGCTATTGGATCCTCGTCCCGGCGCCATTGCACGTTCGGCATCACCTGGCGTCGGATACGTACGCCCGTTCCCGGGTTTGCTCGTCGTCTTCCCGAGCTGGCTGCCGCACTCCGTGAAAGCCACCCTCAGCGCCACTGGCGAACCGAGGATCGGAGTCGCCTTCAACGTCACCTACGACCTGGAGCCGGCCGCATGATCCTCACCGCTACATCCCACACGGTCCAGCACGTCTGGAGCACCGCTGTACTGGTCCGGGAACTCAACGTGCAGAGCCTGGTTCGAGAGAGCCCGGCGCCTACGCACCCAGACGGTCGGCCGCATACTCAGCTGCCGGCCGAGCAGCTTGTCCCCGACGTCAGCTCGCTGCGCGATGAGATCGTCAGCGGCATGCACCAGCTGTACCGACGCGCGAACGAGTCCGGAATCAGCGTTCGCCCGGTCACAGGTGTTGGCATCGTCGCCGAGATCTGGCGTGCCGGGTATGAGATGCCGATGATGGCCAGCGACAGCGACTGGGTGTGCTGGGTCGTGCTCGAAGCGTCTCCCCCTCAGCACGAGGAGTCCGGCGTGATCGCCGTCTACGACCCTCGCGCCGGCAGCGGGATGACGGCGTCCCCAGGACTGCCCTGGGGACGCCAACTCAGCCTTCGCCCTGTTCAGGGGCTCATGGCGATAGTCCCAGGTTGGTTGACCTCCGCTGTGCAGCCCGTCGAGGACAAGCAGGTGGTCACGGTGCTGCGCGCCAGCTCCACTCACTGATCTCCTGGGCGCGGCCAGCGTTCGGCCGACCCACGCCCAGGTGTTCCACACCGATCTCAACCGAGAGGACACACGATGGATGCAACGCAATCCCCCAAGGCCCAGACGTTGACGCTGGACGAGCCGGGGATGGGTGCGAAGGCGGACGACCCTGCGGCGTACATGGACCTGGTCAACAAGGGCCTGATCGGCGCTGCAGGTCGCGGGTGCAACGCCGTTCAGGACGACGTGGCCATGCGCGCGGAGACCCGTACCTCGCTCGGCACCACGGCGGTCTGACCGTCCACTGCACAGGGTGGCCCGGCACAGGCGATTCATCCTGTACCGGGCCACCGGTCTACGTGGCGCCCTTGGTCGAGTCAGGCGCGACGACGGTTGGAGTCTTCCCCCGCAAGAGCGTTCGTGTTCGCTTGAGGACCGTCGTATGGGAAATCCCGAGATCCGCCGCAATGCTCCGGGCTGACTCACCAGCCGATCGCCGTGCCGCCATGGCAGCGTCCGAGAGTTCGAGGCCGCGGTGTCCGACGGCCCGTCGGACGCCCTGCTCGTCCAGCCGCTTTGCCACGGTGTGCCGGCTCACGCCGAGATCCTTGGCGATGTCCTGGATCTGCTCACGCCCCTGCGTGTAGCGCAGGGCGATTTCTGCGTTCGACAGCGGTAGTACCAGGCGACTGCCACGACGCGGTACGTCATGTCTGCTCAGAACGCGAAGAATCGTCTGCTTACTCACTCCGTACTCCGCGCTCAACACGCGTACGGGCTCGTGGTCCTCGTAGCGATCGATGATGTCCTGCACCGGCAGTTCGGACACCTGAGGTGCCCCCTCCCGCCCATTCATCGTTGGTCGCTGCCAGCGGGCTTCTTCACAGCTCACCTCGCCGGAATTGCTCCTCCTGTGCTGCCAATTCAGCGGTGTCCACCCGTCGCTTCCGCACGTCCTCCACCCAGACGCCGAGGAGTTCGGAAAACACCTCGGCGTTCGCCATGTCCAGCTGCCCGTCAACCGCGAAGAAGGCCAACAGGTTCTCTGCTGATGGCGCTCCCCTCTCGCACCGCGGGCACAGCAGCGCCTCACGCCTGCCACTGACCTCCTGGCCGCGCGCGTTATTCCAGGAGCTGGGGAAACTGACACGGAGCATTGGCGGCTGCCCGCACACACCGCATGCCGGCAGTCCGTCCACCTGGACATCGATCTCTTCGAGGCCGGTCATACAACACCGACCCAGACGTCCGCACCGAGCGTGCCCTTGATGTCCGATGCCACCTGCGTGGGGTCCACCTCGAAGCCGAGGGCGTAGACGACCGTCTTGCCGGGGCCTAGCACCTGAAGCCGAACTGGGCTGTCTCCCTTGTGTGCCGAGAGGATGCGCTTCAGCTCATGGACGGTGGGTTCGTTGACCCGGTGGGAACGCAGCTGGAGACGAACAGGAGGCTTGCCACCGCTCTCGGCCGACGACACATCCAGGACTTCCAGCTCCTGGCCCGCGATGCTGACCGCGCCGTCACGGTCGTTGAGCCGGCCGGCGACGGACACGACGCTGTCGGGGATCAAGGCGTGCTGCACCAGCGTGTACGACGCCGGGAAGTAGAGGACTTCCATCTCTCCGTCACGGTCCGCGAGGTTGACGATCGCCCAGGCGTTGCCCTGCTTCGTCATGCGGCGGTCGACGCTCGTGATGAGCCCGGAGAGCTTCACGATGCCCTCGGTCCGGCCCGATCCGAGCAGCTCACTGATCGTGGTGTCCCGGTGGCGGGAAAGGATGTGCTCGGTGCCGTCCAACGGGTGGGCCGACACGTACATGCCGAGCATCTCCCGCTCGGTGGCCAGTAGTTGCTTTCGCGGCCACTCCGAGTCGTCGATCTTGAAGTCCAGGCCGAAGGCCGGGGTGTCGTCGCTGCCGCCCATGTCGCCGAAGAGATCGTCCTGACCGATCGCCGCCTGCTTCTTCACCGGGATGATGGAGTCGATGGCATCCTCGTGGACGGCAGACAGTCCCTTGCGGGTGTGGCCGAGCGAGTCGAAGGAACCTCCCTTGATCAGAGATTCCACGGCACGCTTGTTGAGCGCGCCGATGTCGGCCTTGTCGAGGAAGTCCGCGAAGGACGTGAACTTCCCCTGCGCCTTCCGGGTGGCGACCAGGGACTCGATCACGTTCTCGCCCACGTTTCGGATGGAGCGCAGACCGAAGCGGACACTGTCACCGATGGCCGTGAAGTTGCCGATCGACTCGTTCACGTCCGGGGGCAGTACCTGGACGCCCATCTTGCGCGCGTCCGCCAGGTAGATGCCGGCCTTGTCCTTGTCGTCGCCCACGGAGGTGAGGAGCGCGGCCATGTACTCGGCCGGGAAGTTCGCCTTGAGGTAGGCCGTCCAGAACGACACCAGCCCGTAGCCGGCAGTGTGACTCTTGTTGAACGCGTAGCCCGAGAAGGGCAGCATGACGTCCCACAGAGCCTTGATCGACTCCTCGGAGTACCCGTTGTCCCTCATGCCGCCGTGGAACTTCTCCCACTCGGCGGCGAGTACCTCGGGCTTCTTCTTACCCATGGCCCGGCGCAGCAGGTCCGCTCCGCCGAGGGTGTACCCGGCGAGCTGCCGGGCGATGGCCATGATCTGCTCCTGGTAGACGAGCAGGTGGAACGTGTTGCCGAGGATGGGCTCCAGCGCGTCCTGCAGCTCGGGGTGGATCGGCGCGATCTCCTGGCGGCCGGTCTTGCGGTGCGCGTAGTTGGTGTGCGCGTTGGCCGCCATCGGGCCGGGCCGGTAAAGCGCGAGGGCTGCCGCGATGTCTTCGAACCGGGTCGGTTCCATCAGCTTCAGGAGCGTGCGCATACCGCCGCCGTCGAGCTGGAAGACGCCGAAGGTGTCGCCCCGGGCCAGGAGCTTGTAGGTGGTGGCGTCGTCCAGTGGGATCGGCTGGTCGCCGTTCTGCGGAACGGTGTCCGTCGTGATGTTCAGGCCGCGGTTCTCGCGGATGTTCTGGAGCGCGTGGTCGATCACACCGAGGTTCCGCAGACCGAGGAAGTCCATCTTGACCAGCCCCATGTCCTCACAACTGGGGTAGTCGAAACCGGTGATCTTCACGCCGTCCTTGGCGCGCATGTGCAGGGGGATGCGGTCGGTGAGCCGCGTCTTGGAGAGAATGACCGCGGCCGCGTGCACACCCGTGTTGCGGATCAGGCCTTCGACGCCCTTCGCACCTTCCACGACCTTCTTGACATCAAGCTCGTTCTCGTAGAGAGCCCGGATTTCACCGGCTTCCCCGTAGCGAGGGTGCGAAGCATCGAAGATCCCGTTGATGGGAATCGACTTTCCCATCACGTCCGGCGGCAGTGCCTTCGTGATGCGCTCGCCGTGGCTGAACGGATATCCCAGGAGTCGGGACGTGTCCTTGATCGCGTTCTTCGCCTTCAGCTTTCCGAAGGTGTTCACCATCGCCGTGAACTCATCGCCGTACTTTTCCACGACGTAGCGCACCATGCGGTCGCGATGGCGGTCGTCGAAGTCGAGGTCGACATCCGGCGGGTTGATGCGCTCGGGGTTCAGGAACCGCTCGAAGAGCAGACCGTGTTCCAGCGGGCACAGTTCAGTGATGCGTGTGGCGTAGGCGACGATCGAACCGGTCGCGGATCCACGTCCGGGGCCGACGGGGATCTTGTTGTCGCGGGCGTACTGGCAGATGTCGGCGACGACGAGGAAGTAGCTGCTGAAGCCCATCGGACCGATGACCTTCATCTCGGTCTCGAAGCGCTCCATGACGTGATCGGGAACGGGAGCGCCGTAGCGCATCTCCAGGCCCTTGATGCACTCGCGGCGTAGGTAGGTCTCCTGGGTCTCGCCCTCGGGGACCTCCGGGTACTGCGGCATCTCGTCTTCCGGCGCGAAGACTTCCTCGTACGACTCGATGCGTTCCGCGATCAGCAACGTGTTGTCGCACGCCTCGGGGATCTCCGAGAAGAGCTGCCTCATCTGAGCTGCGGTCTTGAGGAAGTAGCCGCTTCCGTTGAACCGGAACCGCCCCGGGTCGTCCTTGTTCTTGCCCACGCCGATGCACAGGAGGTTGTCGTGCGCGTCGGCGTGCTCCTCCAAGACGTAGTGGGCGTCGTTGGTGGCCAGCAGTGGGATGTCGAGGTCCTTGGCCAGCCGCAGGAGGTCGGCCCGGACGTTGCGCTCCAGGTCCAGGCCGTGGTCCATCAGCTCCAGGAAGTAGTTTTCCTTGCCCAGGATGTCCTGGTAGGAGGCCGCCACCTCCCGCGCTTCGTCGTACTGGTTCAGCCGCAGCCTGGTCTGGATCGCTCCGGACGGGCAGCCGGTCGTTCCGATGATCCCCTCGGCGTGCTCGGAGATCAGCTCCATGTCCATCCGGGGCTTGCCCGCGGGGAACTGTCCCGTGTAGCTGGCCTCGGTCGACAGGAAGAAGAGGTTCCGCAGCCCCTGGACGTTCCGCGCCCACATGGTCATGTGGGTGAACCGGCCACCACCCGAGACGTCCTTCGAGCCCTCGCCATCGTCGGACATCGCCCTGACGCCCCCGGGGCCCCAGAACTCCTGCTTACGGTTGCGACGCGAGGAGGGGGCGACATACGCCTCGATGCCGATGATTGGCTTCACGCCATCGAAGCCCTTGGCCACCTGCTGAAACTCATACGCACCGAACATGTTTCCGTGATCGGACATCGCGATCGCCGGCATCTCCTGCCGGGCGACCTCCTCGAACATCGGCTTGAGCCGCTGGGCCCCGTCGAGCATCGAGTATTCGGTGTGATTGTGCAGGTGAACGAAGGAATCAGGCACCGGGGCGCACCTCCAAGGGGGACACGGGGAAGCGCCTAGTTTATCTCCGGAACCGCGTCTATCAGGCGCTTGCTCCAGCTCCCTGAGGTGATTCAGCGCGGGCTGAAACGATGACCTGCTCGTATGACCAGAAGTGGCCGCTCCGATCCTTTGTGTAGTCCGCGTTTCGGATGGGCAGAGCGTGATCGCGCAACCGGATCAAGGGCCGTGCGGAGCGCGTGGGTGCCACGTCGGCGCGCCCCGGGTCCCGGCCCTGGCCCCGGTCCCGCCGGGGCGCAAGCGACACGCCGGGCATGACACCATCGAACCGTGCTCGACATCGGCTACTCCCTCTCCCGGCGCTTCCCCGATCCCCCGCAGACCGACTACCGCCGGGCGGACGTCCGCTCCCTGCGCCACGATCTGTTCTCCGGGGACGTCTACCTCGCGGACACCAAGGAGGACCGCGAGGTATCCACAGGCTGGGGATGGGTGCCCGTGCTCGACTTCGCCTGGGCCCTGTGCGACATCGTCGAGCAGCTCGACCAGGACCCCCGGGGCAACCGCTCGCACCGCCGCCAGTTCGCGGAGCTCGACTTCACCGAGTCGTCCGACCGGATGCTCTTCGAGCGCCGCTTCGGCTGGGTCGACGTCGAGGCCGACTGGATGCCCGCCGAGGAAGCCCCGCTCACCTTCAACCACGCGCTGCTGCGCCGCGAGGCCCGCGACTTCCTGCACGACCTGATCGCGGACCTGGCCGACATGCACGAGGGCCTCGCCGACAACCCCGTGGTCTGGGACCTCCAGACCCGCTTCCCCCGCCTCTGACCGGGCCCCCTCCTCAGCGCGTGCTCACGCCTCCACCCGCACCCCGATCTGCGCCGCGAACGCCGGAGCCAGCTCCATCAGCTGCGACGGGCTGATCACCGCGCCCGCCAGCCGCTCCACCCCGCGCGCGATGTCCAGCTCGGCGACCGTCCGCAGATCCACCGACTCCATCCGCACCGCACTGAAATCGGCCCGCTTCAGCACACAGTCCCGGAACTCCACCCGGTCCAGCTGCGCGCCCCCGAAATCCGGCTCGGACAGCACACAGCCCTCGAACACCACGTCCTTCAGCCGCGCCTTGCGCAGATTCAGGTAGTCGATCTTCCCGCCCCGCACCAGCACCCGCTCCAGCACCGCGCCGTGCATCTGCACCCCGCCCAGGCGCGCGTCCACCAGCTCCACGTCACGCAGCGACGCCCCGGCGAGATCCGTGCCCACCCCCCGTACGCCCGTCAGCACCGAATCGATGAAACGGGCCCTGACCAGCTCCGTACGGTCCAGCGCGCAACCCTCCAGCGAACAGTCCATGAACCGGGCACCCGGACCCGACTCGTCCGCCAGATCCACGGACTCGAAGCGCACCCCGTCGTAATCCCCGTCCGGCTCAAGACCCTCGCCGCCGTACGGTTCGAGCGGCGGCAGCCGCACCTCCGGGCGCCGCGCCACCGCGACCCCGTCCTTACCGACCCGGCCCCTGCCGCTCCCCTGACCACTACCGCTGCTACGCACCATGCCCCCATCGTGACGCACCCCACTGACAACGCCCCGCCGCCGATGTCACACCCGGCCCCCCGCCGCCCGTCATATACGCGAAGGAACCTCCAGCGAAGGAGACGGGGACCATGCAGCGCATCCACATCATCGGCGGGGGCCTCGCCGGACTCACCGCGGCCATCACCGCAGCCGAATCCGGCGCCCTGGTGACCGTCCACGAGGCCCACCACACCCTCGGCGGACGGGCCAGGACCGCCGAGGGCCCCTACCGCACCAACGAGGGCCCGCACGCCCTCTACCGCCGCGGCCCCCACTGGACCTGGCTCGACCGGCGCAACCTCCTCGGGCCCACCACCACCGTCCCTCCCCTCGAAGCCGCCCGGCTCCGCTTCCGCCACCGCTCCGCCCTGCGCCGCACCCCGCCCCTCGCCCTCCTCCGGCTCAGCCGCCGCAGCGCCGCACGGGCGCCGTCCGACCTGGACTTCCGCACCTGGGCCACCGCGCAGACCGGCGAGGAGGGCGCCCGCATCGCCGCCCACTACACCGCCGTCGCCCTCTTCCACCACGACCCCGGCAGCCTCTCCGCCGCGTTCGTCCAGGAACGGCTGCACCGGGCCGGGGCCCTGCCGCCGGAAGCCCGCTACCCCATCGGTGGCTGGGCGCAGATCACCGACCGGATGGCGTCACACGCCTGGAACCTCAGCGTCCGCATCGAGACGGCGACCCGTATCGACACCGCCGCCATCGACACCCTGGCCCGCACCGGCCCGGTCGTCGTCGCCACCTCCCTCGACGCCGCCCGCACCCTCCTCGGCGACCCCACCCTCACCTGGGCCTCCGGCCGCACCGCCCTCGTCGACCTCGCCCTGCGCACCCGCCGCGGCGACGCGTTCGCGGTGTCCGACCTCGACGCCCCCGGCTGGATCGAACGGTTCACCGCGCAGGACCGCACCCTCGCCCCCGCCGGCGAGCAGCTCCTCCAGGGGCAGTTCCCCCTCGCCCCCGACGAGTCCCGGTCCACCGGAACCGCCCGCGCCGAGGAACTCCTCGACCTCGGATACCCCGGCTGGCGCGAGCGCACCGTGTGGCGGCGCGAGGCCCTCGCCACCGGCCGCACCGGAGCGGTCGACCACCCCGGCACCACCTGGCGCGACCGCCCCGCCATCGACCGGGGCGACGGCGTCTACCTCGCGGGCGACCAGGTAGCCGCACCCGGCCTGCTCAGCGAGGTCTCCTTCAACAGCGGCATCGAAGCGGCCCTCCTCGCCCTCCGGGCCACCGAGAGGAACGCCACCGCACCCACCCCGTCGAGCCCGCCGGAAGCGTCACCCGCGACCGGCAGGCCCTAACGCCCCCGCCCGCCCCCCAGCTCCGCCAGCGCCCCGTCCGTCAGCCGGTACACCGTCCACCCGTCCTGCGGCCGAGCGCCCAGCGCCTCGTAGAACGCGATCGACGGAGCGTTCCAGTTCAGCACCGACCACTCCAGCCGCTCGTAGCCGCGCTCCACACAGATCCGCGCCAGCTCACCCAGCAGCGCCTTGCCGTGCCCGCCGCCCCGCCGCTCCGGACGCACGTACAGGTCCTCCAGATAGATCCCGTGCACACCACGCCAGGTGGAGAAGTTCAGGAACCACAGAGCGAAGCCCACCACCTCACCGTCCTCGTCGTCCTGCGCGATGTGCGCGAACGCCGCGGGCCGCTCACCGAACAGCGCCTCGCGCAACTGCTCCTCGGTGGCGTGCGCCTCGTGCAGCGCCTTCTCGTAGTCGGCCAGCTCACGGACCATCGCGTGAATGGCGGGGACATCGGCAGCGGTAGCGGTACGGATCATGGGGGCAGCGTAAGCAGTATCGCGTCGCCCGCCACTACCGGCCCAGCAGCCGCCGTACGATCTCGGCCTGCTCCGGCACCAGCCGCCGCGCCCCGTCCTCGGCGCCCCAGCACGCGTTCTGCAGCACCCGTCCCAGCGTCCACGCCCGCGCCCGTCCCCGGTCGAGACCCAGCGTCGCCGTCAGCAGATCGAACCGCCACTCCACCGCGTCCGCGTCGAACCGGTCGGCCAGCGCCGGCAGCAGCTCGAACCCCGGATCACCGGCCAGCGGCTTCGGGTCGATCGCCACCCACCGCGGCTCCTGATCCACCGGCCCGCCCCGCCCGTCCCGCGCTCCCCCCGCGTCCCGCCCGGCCAGCACATTGCCGAAGTGCAGGTCCCAGTGGAGCAACCGGTCCCCCGGCTCCCCCGCCACCTCGCGCACCGCCGCCGCGCAGTCCGCCAGCAGCCGCCGCTCCGGCGCGTCCGCCAGCAGGTCCACCGTCCCCGGAGCCGCCGCCAGCATCCGCGCCGCCACCTCGCCAAGACCCCGCAGGCCGCTCCCCACGGGAGCCCGCACCGCTGTCAGTCCCGCCAGGAGACCGGCGACGACCCGCACCGTGTCGCGCGCGTCGGGCATGCCCGACAGCGGACGCAGCCCGTCCAGCCGCTCCAGCAGCATCGTGCCCGTCGCCGGGTCGTGGTCCAGCAGCTCCACCGCACCCGCCGACGCCTCGCCCCACACCCGCAGCGCGAGCGGCTCCCCCGCCGTCTCCGCGTCCACCGCCTGCAACTTCAGCGCGGCCGGGCGCCCGTCCGCCACCCGCACCACCGGCAGCACCAGCGCACACACCCCGTACAGCGCCTCGCCGTCCCGGCGCAGCCCCCACCGCTCCAGGAACTCCTCGGCCAGCCCCGGCAGCGCGGCGAGGAACGCCCGCCCGGCCGCACCGTTGTACTTGGACTGAGTGGCGATCAGCGCATCCGGAATGTCAATCACGCCCCCGATCGTAGGAGCGTGCGTCAATCGGATATGACCCCGAGCCACCCCGCCCCGCCCACGCGGCCCCGCCCGGCACCCGTCACGTGGCTCCGCGGCGCCGGCTCATGGATCCGCAGCGCTCCCGGCACCTACGTCTGGCTGCTGGTCCTCTTCGTCACCACCGTCATCGTCCACCAGATGTCACCGGACTTCGAGGAGGACTTCCTCCGCCAGCGCTCCACCAACATCCACGAGCTGTCCCAGAACCCCGTACGCGTCCTGATCAGCAGCGCGTTCTGGATCGACGGCGGCCAATGGCTCCCCTACGCCGTGCTCTACACCGTCTTCCACGCCCCCGCCGAACGCCGCCTCGGCACCCTGCGCTGGCTCACCGTCGTCGCCGCCGCGCACGTCCTCGCCACACTCGTCAGCGAGGGCGTGCTGGCCTGGGCCATCCGGCACGGCCACGCGCCCGAGACCGCCGCGAACACCCTGGACGTCGGCGTCAGTTACGCACTCGCGGGCGTCGTCACCGTCCTCACCTACTACATCCCGCGCCCCTGGCGGTACGTCTACCTCTTCGCCGTCCTCGTCATCTACGGCGTCCCCCTGGTCACCGGCGCCACCTTCACCGACATCGGCCACTTCACCGCGGCGCTCATCGGCCTCGCCTGCTACCCGCTGACCCGCCGCCACCACAAGACGAAACCGCCCCCCGCCCAGTAACGTCCAGCCACGCAGAACACCGCACTCCACACCGCATTCCACACCGCGCCGCACAGCCGGCGCCGGCCACACGGACAGCAGGGGCAACATGAGCACCGTCAGCACAGTCAACGGCGGCATATCCTTCTGGTACGCGGACCAGGGCACCCCCCTCCCCCGCGAACCCCTGCCCGGCGACGCCACCGCCGACATCTGCATCATCGGCGGCGGATACACCGGCCTGTGGACGGCGTACTACCTCAAGAAGGCCGTCCCCTTCCTCAACATCACCGTCCTGGAAGCCAAGTTCTGCGGCTACGGCGCCTCCGGCCGCAACGGCGGCTGGCTCTACAACGGCATCGCCGGCCGCGACCGCTACGCGAAGCTCCACGGCCACGAGGCGGCCGTCCGCCTCCAGAAGTCGATGAACGACACCGTCGCCGAGGTCATCCGCGTCGCGGACGAGGAGAAGATCGACGCGGACATCCACCGGGGCGGCGTCCTCGAAGTCGCCTGCACCCCGGCGCAGCTCGCCCGCCTGAAGGACTTCCATTCCGTGGAGATCGCCTTCGGTGAGACCGACCGCACCCTGCACGGCGCACGCGAGACCGCCGAACGCGTCCGCGTCACCGGGGCCATCGGCTCCAGCTGGACCCCGCACGGCGCCCGCCTGCACCCCGCGAAACTCGTCAAGGGCCTCGCGGACGTGGTGGAGGCGCTCGGCGTCACGATCCACGAGTCGACCCCCGTCACCGAGATCAAGCCCAAACACGCCGTCACCCCCTACGGCACGGTCCGCGCCCCGTACATCCTGCGCTGCACCGAGGGCTTCACGGCGGGCATCAAGGGCCAGAAGCGGACCTGGCTCCCGATGAACTCCTCCATGATCGTCACCGAGCCCCTGTCCGAGTCCCTCTGGGACACCATCGGCTGGGACGGCCGCGAGACCCTCGGCGACATGGCCCACGCCTACATGTACGCCCAGCGCACCGCCGACGACCGCATCGCCCTGGGCGGCCGCGGCATCCCCTACCGCTACGGCTCGGCCACCGACAACGACGGCCGCACCCAGCCCGCCACCATCGAGGCCCTGCGCGACCTGCTCGTCCGCCTCTTCCCCACCACCGCGGGCACCCGCGTCGCCCACGCCTGGTCCGGCGTACTCGGCGTCCCGCGCGACTGGTGCGCCACCGTCACCCTGGACCGCTCCACCGGCCTCGGCTGGGCCGGCGGGTACGTCGGCTCCGGCGTCGCCACCACCAACCTCGCCGCCCGCACCCTGCGCGACCTGATCCAGCAGGACTCGGGCCAGGGCGGCCCCACCGAGCTCACCGCCCTGCCCTGGGCCAACCACAAGGTCCGCCGCTGGGAACCGGAACCCCTGCGCTGGCTCGGCGTCCACAGCATGTACGCCGCCTACCGCGCCGCCGACCGCCGCGAACTCACCTCACCCCGCGCGGGAACCGACCCCATCGCGAAGATCGCGGACCGGCTGGCCGGGCGGGGCTGAGCCGGACCGGGAACGGCTGGCGGAACGCCCGACGGACCGGGGGGGCAGCCGGACTGCCTCTCCGGGCAGACCATTGCGTGGACCGGCCGTCCGAAGCACGCGACGCCCTAGCGTGGCACTGCACTGGTCCCGGCTCAGGGGCAACGGTCTCGGCTGAGGGGCGTCCATGAAATCCCACGACAGGAAGCGTTCCACCGCCCCGGCCGGCCAGGAGAGGACAGTACGCGTGGCCGCACCCACCGGATTGATGGGTGTGCAGGCCAGCAGCGGCAACCAGGTGGTGCTGGAGATGATGCGCCGCGGGCACGAGCCCACCACGGTCCAGCGCACGGGACCCACCGGGCAGGAGGGCGCCGAGGCCGCCGGACCGGCGCAGGAGGCGGACCCGAAGGGCAAGGAGATCATCGCCCGGCTCAGCCAGTCGATCGAGCAGCACACGACCCAGACGAGTTCCAAGGCGAACGTCTTCGCGCCCGGCACCTGGTGGCCCGAGCAGTGGATGACCAACGGGCCCGCCCGGCTGAAGAAGACCCTGGACCGGCGGGTGATGCTGGGTGAGGCGTTCAACGGCCAGGATCTGGACGACATCAGGCAGCTGTCCTCGGTCAACGCGAAGTGGCTGAAGGACGTGGGCATCGGCACCTACGAGGAGGCCTCGTCGTACGCCGACGGGACGTTCAAGGACTGGTTGCAGCTGGAGGCCGGCAAGCGGGTACTGACCGCGACCCTGGCCATCGGCAAGCGTCCCGACATCGTGGCGAACGTGTCCGCCGCCCGCGCACCGACGGACCCCGCCTACACGCTCGGCCGGTTCATGCTCACCCAGACCGCCGGCACCGGCCCGGACAGGCGGGCGAACCTGGAGGCGGAGCGCGACCAGCAGATCCGCGACACCGCCGTGGACACGCTCCACCCGGCGGGCATGGACCCCGGGCGCCTGCACGAGGGTTCCGTCCCGGCGGAGGGCACCCCGGTGGGCAAGGACAAGAAGCAGGCCCCCGACTACGTCGAGAAGGACGCCCAGGGCCGCGAGATGCTCACCAGGATCCTGCTCGTCCTGCGTCACGGGCTCCAGCTCTACGACCCGGCGCAGAGCCGGCACGTGGCGGACCACGAACAGGACGTCATCCGCGCCCTGTCCCACGGCGGCCGCGTCAACGTGCGCATCCCCGCGCTCAGCTCGAAGGGCGACCCGGCGTACGCGCTGCCGCACTTCCTGGGCGTGACCAAGAGCGCCACCGAGGGCGAGGCCGCGGAGCACGTGTCCGAGCGGGGCTTCGCCACCCACCGCACAGATATCGGCCCCAACAAGGGTGACAAACAGGGCGAGTTCAAGGAGAGGGGTGGCGTCGGGGCATCTCTCACGAACAAGCTCGCCGTCGGCGCCGCCAGGCCGAAGCTGTGGGGCCAGGACATCTCCGGCGGCGGACTCGGCTCCAAGGACTGGAACGGCGACATGGTCCTGCCGAACGGCTCGTACGGCCACGTCCTGCTCGTCTACCACCGCCCGACCATGGAGAAGGACGGCTCCCTCCAGATCGGCGTCGAGACCATCGCGCCGCACGCCGACAGCCCGGTCGGCTACCAGCACGACTTCCGTTCCACCGAGGCCACCTCGAACCCCGAGTCCATCCTGCACGGCCACAAGAAGGACAAGATCGGTTCGGGCGGCCTCAGCAAGAACGAACGCTACGTCGACCTGCGGGAGATGGGCGCGCGTTCCGACGACGGCTGGCAGGGCTACCTGGACGGGATCAAACAGGAATGGGACCAGGACCTCGCCAGGACCGAGGACGACCCGGACGGGCGCCGCGCGCTCTACGAGGAACTGGTCGGCAAGCGGCCCCCGGTGTGACACAAGCGGGAGGCCTGGTCACCCCGACGTGACACAAGGGCGAGGCCTGGTCACCCCGACGTGAGGCAGGAGCTCGGCCTAGTCGCCCCCGCCGCCGTCACCGCCCCCGCCGTCACCACCGCCGCCGTCGCCGCCCCCTGAGTCCCCGCCGTCTCCGCCGTCCGATCCCCAGCCGTCGCCGCCACCGGGTTCGTTGTCGTCACCGCCGTTGCCGAGGTTGCTGAACCAGGGGCGGTCCCAGGAGCCGTCGGCGGCGATCGGCTCGCCCCCGCTGCCCCCGTGCCGGACCGACCGGAACCGCGCGGTCCCGGTCGTGTCACCTATCCCGAACGCGGCGGCGAAGACGTGGGCCATGACCGCGTCCAGCGGGTCGGCGCTCTCGTGACGCACCGGGGCCAGCGGCCGCAGCACCGTATCGGGCGTACCGGCCGGCCTGCGCGGAGGGCGCGTGAGCAGTGCGACACGCTGGTCGCCTCGCAGCAGCCACGAACTCGTCGCGTCCTCCCGGCGCAGCACCCAGTGCGCTCCGGGAAGCCGCACCTCGACCAAGCTCTTCGACTTGCGCAGCTTCTTCTTCAGTACGAGCTCCGCCGTGGCGTCGCCGACGGTCAGGAGCAGGCCCTGCGACGGCTCGGGCACCTCGCCCTGGAATCCGCGGGGCGCGCGTATGCGTACCGCGGGGGCCTGCGGGCCCCACACGTCCACGCGCACCAGGCGCCGGTCCACGGCGACGGCGACCGGCCCGGCGGGCCCGTCCGCGAGCCTGCGCGCGATCCACAGCGGTACGCCCTCCGCCTCCGCCCGGACTGCCAGCGCGGCCACCTGCTCGGGCCCGCCGCACAGCCGTACCGCCAACTCCCCCAGCGCGCGGGCGAACTCGGCGGTCTGCCGCACCTTCACCGGGACGGTGGTCCCGGTGACCCGGGTCAGCGGAACGGTCCCCGAACCCTCCGGAAGCCGGTCAAGCGGACGCTCGGCCCCACCGCCGCCCAGCCAGCAACCGCGCAGGTACGCCTCCGCCATCGCACCGAGGTTCAGCTCCCCCATCGGCGTGCTCCGGCCACCCCTGCGCAACCGTCCCTCGGTCAACTCCACAGTCTGCGCGAGCGGATTCCAGGTCCGCTCGCCATAGAGCACCTGGCTCACGACTACCCCCCGTGTACGTGTGTGTATCGGCCGAAGACACCCTCACACACCCCCAATCGCTCACCGGGGGCGGGGCGAGGGAGGATGCGCTGCCGCTGCCACGTCTCCACCGAGCAGCCGTAGGATCACGCCATGCCTGCCACCCCGGCCGTCGTTCTGGCCGCCACCGCCGTGACCGGCTCGATGCTGACCGGATGCTCCGTCGGCGACGCGGCCGGGTGCGGACCGGCTCCGACGGCGAAGGTCAGCCAGGCCGATCTGTACGGGAGTTACTCCGGCCCCCACGGAGCGCGCCTCGACCTCACCGCCGTCGGCGGCACGTCGGTCACGTTCTCCGTGAAGGACTGGCCCAGGAAGGGCGGCACCGAGATCCTGGCGGAGGATGTCCCCACGTTCGACGGCGGTGGGGTCTGGAAGCTGCTGAACTCGCCGGGACAGGACGGCAGAGTCGGGCTCGACTTCGACGGTCTCGCCAAACACGCCGGCAGCGCCCCCGTCAACGAACTCCTCGTGGGCAAGGAGGACGGGCACATGGTGCTCTTCGCCAAGCTCGGAGACCCGGATGTGTGCCGGACCTTCAAGCTCGCCCGGTAGGCAACGGCAGCCGCGCCCACGGGGGCGCGGGGCTCACAGCAGGGAATCGAGGAACTCCCGCATCTGCCCGTCGCTGTGCGGGCCGATCTTCTTGGCGACGACGGCGCCGTTCTCGAACAGCAGCATCGCCGGAATCGCGGTCTCCTGGTACCGGGGCAGCGTCGCCGGACTGGAGTCGATGTTGAGGGCCGCCACGGTGAGCCTCCCCGCGTAGTCGACGGAGATCTCCTCCAGCTCGGACTTCATCATCATGCAGGCCCCCGACCACTCCGCCCAGAACAACGCCAGCACCGGTTCGGCGGCGTCGACCACCTTCGCGTCGAACGTGGCGTCGGTGACGGTGACAAGGGCCATGACGGGACTCCGATCCGATTCGGTCAGCCGGGACAGAGGCCGGCCCGCCAAGCCTTTCGTGCGGGAGGCGCCTGTCAAGAGCGCGTACCGGTTCCGGCGCGGTCCGACGCGATCCGGGCGCGATCTGGCGCGATGTGATCTTGCCCCCGCCCGAGGCAGGCACCGTAGGGTCGCCTCGGCAGCCTGACGTGCACCGCTCGGCGTACGGGGGTCACTCGTATCGGCGCGAAGGGATCGTCAGGATGAAGACAACGTCCGGTCCGGAGTTCCGCAACTACGTGGACATCGTCCTCGGCGGACTGTCCGGCGGCTCCGGGGACGAGGTGCTGGTCAGCGGTGAACGCCGCCTGGGCGCAGCAGAGTTCCGGTCCATGGTGTACCGCCTGGCCAGAGCGCTGCGGGAGCAGGGTGTCGGGCCGGGCCGTGCGGTCACGCTGCTGTGCGGGAACCTGCCGGAGACCATCGCCGTGCGGTACGCCGTCAATCTGCTCGGCGCGCACTTCAACCACCTGTACAACCGGCTGGCGCCGGACGTGCAGGCGCAGATGATGGCCGACGTCGAGACGTACGCGCTCGTGGTCGACCCCCGCCTCGGAGAACGTGCCGTACAACTCCTCGGCAAGGTGCCACCGGTGGAGCACGTCCTCGTTCTGGGCCCGGTCCCCGGGGCCGGGAGCGAACCGCCCCTGGGCCAGGACCTGCTGGCGCTGGCGGACAAGCAGCCGGGCACCCCCCTGCCCAGCGCCGCGCACCCCGACGACCTGTGCTTCATCCGGCACTCGGGCGGGACGACCGGACACCCCAAGGGCGTACGCAGCACCTTTGGGCGGATGGAGGGCAGCATCGCCCTGACCCAGGAGTTGTTCAGCGGAACGGGACGGCGGGACCTGGTGTGCACACCGCTGTCCCACGCGGCCGGGTTCATCGCCGACGCGACGCTGGCCGCGGGCGGCACCGTCGTCCTGCACTACGCCTTCGAGCCCGCCGAGATCCTCGCCACCGTCGCCCGCGAACGCATCACCAACATCATGCTGCTGCCCCCGTTGCTCTACCAGGTCCTCGACCACCCGGACGCCGCCCGCGCCGACACCTCCAGCCTGCGGCAGATCACCTACGGCGGCACCCCCTCCTCCCCCACCCGTATCGCCGAGGCGGTGCGCCGCTTCGGCCCCGTCCTGCAGCAGGGCTACGGCCAGTTCGAAGCGGGCGCGGTCAGCGTGCTGCCCGCCGCGGAGCACGATCCCGACCGGCCCGACGTACTGCGCACGGCCGGACGCGTCGTCCCCGGCGTCGAGGTCGAGATCCGCGACGGGACCGGCGCCGCCCTGCCGGCCGGCCGGGTCGGCGAGATCTGTGTCCGCTCCGGACAGGTGATGGAGGGGTACTGGAAGAACCCCGAACTGACCGCCCAGGTCATGAAGGACGGCTGGGTGCACACCGGCGACCTCGGCCACCTGGACGAGCGCGGCTACCTCAGCGTCGTCGACCGGATCAAGGACATGATCGCGGTCGTCGGCGGCCACGTGTACACCACCGAGCTGGAGGACTTCCTGAACACCCACCCCGCCGTCCGGCACAGCGCCGTCTACGGGGTCAGGGGCGACGGCGGCCACGAACGCATCCACGCCAGCCTCGTCACCACCTCCGGCGCGGCGCCCACGGCCCAGGAGCTGCGCACGTGGGTGCGCGAGGGCCGAGGCGCGATGTACGAACCCGACCAGATCCACTTCACCGACGCACTGCCGCTCACCGACGCGGGCAAACCCGACAAGAAGGCCCTGCGCGCCGCCCGCACCGACCACGACACCCACCGCGTCTGACAGCCGTCGGTCGCGGGAAGGCGGCACATCTCCCGACCGGACGGGCCGCTCCGGCAGCGGCCGCTTCGAGGACCCGGCCACGGACCCGGACCTCCCGCCGATCCGCCCCCACGATCCTCGCAACGGGACAACTCCAGGTCACAGCCCTGTGGCACTCGTGCGAGAGCGTCGCGGATTTCCTTGCAGGCGGTCTGGCCAGCCGACCGTTGATCGCCACGGCAGCGAGGCTGGAGCGTGACGGAGGGGGCGCAGGTCGGCATTCGGCCATCTCCTCTTCGTGAAACGTTCGAGCAGTGCCGGGTAGGGGAACACCCACGACTACGAGGGGGCTTTGTGACGGACTCTGAGAAGCCGGTGGACGCGAAGTCGGATGTGTACGAGGAACGGGGAAGTGCGCGCCGCCGACATGCGAAGCGGTGGCTCACCCCGTCCTTGACACTCCTCGCTCCCGTCATGCTGTTCGGCATGCGCGCTCAGTGGCTCGTCGACCGGGGCCTCTGGCCCTGGACGGTGATGGGCTGGTGCGTTCTCACTGCGCTCGGCTTCGTGGGCAATCTGAGCGCCCTCCGCGAGGAACGTGCGCGTCGCGCGTCCCTCGGCGACGACGAACACGAACTGAGCGTGTACCAGGTCCGTTCGGCCGAGGCCTCACGAGCCGGGTCGCCCCGGCAGACGTCCGTGCTGCGGACGACGACCCAGGCCGTCGAGATCTGGCACGGGCGGGAACGTCGATGGCGACGGCCTTGGGTTGAACTGGCCTTCTCTCGAGCCGAGGCGGATCGGCGGCTCGAAGTCCTGGTCATCGAAGCCGCTCCTCCTGCGTCCAGCCGTCCTCTGCGCCTGGGACTGGCCGGGAGGGGCTGCGTCACGGAGCTGCTGCTCGCCGCGCGACGCAAAGGGGCGACCGTGCGCGATGAGACCTGACCGGCCCCTCTCTCCGCGCCTGGTCCGGCCAGGAAGCCTGTCTCGGAGCGGAGTTGATGATGTCCCACCGGCAACGCCATCACGTGCTGGAGCACTACGCATCCCCCGTGAAGCTGCGGCGTTATCTCATCAAGGACTGGGACGTCCTGCTCACCCTGCGGACCAACGAGTTCACCGAGCAGGCGTACGTCGGGCAGCTGCAGGACCACGACCACCGCATGGGCCATGTCCCGAGGCCACGGCGACCGTGCAGGTCTCCTCGTGCCAGGGGTCCGGACTGGCCTCAGGTGGCTCCGCTCCACTCATGACCGCCAGGAGTTCCTGAGCTTCGGTGCGGGCCTCAGGCTGCGCCGATCCAGGAATGACAGCGGCCTCTCCGACGCGGCCGGCACATCGGCCGGCCATTGAGACTTCGTCACTGCGCGGGGAACGGCCAGGACGATTCTTTGCTTCCGCCACCTCGCCGACAGTCACACAAAGGGACCCGGGCTCTGCCTGCACTGCACACACGGGCTCGTCACCCATCCATTCGGGGCAGTTCGGGTTTTCGGATCTCACGTAGATAAGTAGATCCGACTGGTGCGAGCTGGTTGGGGAACAAGTTATTACGGCCGCCCTCATGAACGCGGCGGATGCAAATTTCAGGGTTACTGTGCGATGCCATTCGGTGATCTTCCGTCTGATGAAGCACAAGGAATCCCATGGGTGACTCGCAAGACCAGGGCCCGAGGCCCGAGGAAGCCGGGCATGGAAGCGCGGACGGCCCCGATGCGTCCGGCGCCGATGAAACGCCGCCCCGGACCGGAGCTTCAACGGCCGGCGGTCCCGGTCGGGCGGGGAAATCGACCCCGCCCCGCAGCGGAAACGCAGAGGAACCTCACAGCGAAAGCGGCGCCCTCTCTTCAGGTGGTCCTCCGAAGGAGGGTGGGAATGCCCCGCCTGGCTACGCGTCCTCCGCTCCGAGGACCGGCTCGTCCGCGCGGCCGGCGGCCTCGAGCTCGCCGCGTGCGCGTCTGGAGGGGCTGTTGCGGGACGGGCCGCCGGTCGGTCCGACCCGGCGGGGTTTCTGGCGCAGCCCGCTGCGCGGGCCCTGGCTGACGTCTGTACTCGGCGCCGCACTGCTGGTCGGCATCACGCTGATGTTCGTGACGGGCCTGCTCTCCTATGCCGCCTACAACCCCGACCTCGGTGCCAATGACAAGACGCCGGACCGGGGCTGGCTGGGGTTCTACCTGTTCTCGTGGCCCACGCACCCGTACTGGCTGTACCGGCTCACGCAAGGCGTCCACGTCACGCTCGGCATCGTGCTGATCCCGGTGCTGCTCGCGAAACTGTGGTCGGTGATCCCGAAGCTGTTCTCATGGCCCCCGGTCAAGTCGGTCAGCCATGCGCTCGAACGGCTTTCGCTGCTGCTGCTGGTGGGCGGTGTGCTGTTCGAATTCGCCACCGGCGTGCTCAACATCCAGCTGGACTACATCTTCCCCGGCTCCTTCTACCCGCTGCACTTCTACGGGGCCTGGATCTTCATCGGCGCCTTCGTCGTCCACGTCGCCTTCCGCATCCCCCTCATGCTCAGAATGCTGCGCAGCGGCGCTCTCCGCGAAGAGCTGCGCCGGCGGCCCAGGACCGGTGAGACCCCCCTTTCGGATTCCACGGGTCTGATCAGTCCTCGCCCTGCCGCACCCACCATGTCCCGCCGGGGTGCGCTGGGAATGGTGGGGGCCGGCTCCCTGGCGCTGCTCGTCGTGACGGCGGGGCAGAGCATCGGAGGCCGGCTCCGTCCCACCGCGCTGCTCGCTCCCCGCGGTCAGGATCCAGGACCGGGCCCCAACGGCTTTCAGATCAACAAGACCGCTGCCAGTGTGGGCGTCCGTGCCGTCGACATGGGTGCGGCCTGGCGTCTGGTCGTTCGGGGCGGGGGCCGTGAGCGGATCCTCACCCGTGGTGAGGTCCTGGCACTGCCGCAGCACACGGCGTCGTTGCCGATTGCCTGTGTGGAGGGCTGGTCCACCGAGGACCAGGAGTGGAGCGGCGTCCGGCTGGCCGATCTGGCCGAGCTCGTCGGGTTCACCGACCGGCCGCCCGGTGTCTTCGTGCAGTCCGCCCAGCTCAGCGGCTCCTTCCGCTCGACCACCTTGCGCGACAACCAGGTCCGCGACCCCCGCTCACTGCTGGCTCTGCGGGTCAACGGAGCCGATTTGTCGCCGGATCACGGCTACCCGGCACGGATCATCGTCCCGGCCAACCCGGGCGTCCACAACACCAAGTGGGTCACCCGGCTGACCTTCGGGGAGAACGTATGAGCCGCTTCCGCAATCTCTATGGGGCCTCGCCGCTGCACCTGCTCCTGGTGCTCTGCTCCTTCGCGCTGACCGGCTACGCCGGGGTCCGGCTGCTGGCCGGTGCCGAGCCCTGGAAGGTGGTGCTCTGGTTCGTCGGAGCGGCCCTGCTGCACGATTTGGTGCTGCTGCCCCTGTACACCGTGACCGACCGCGCCGCCCAGACCCTGCTGGGCGAGCGTCGGGAACCTGCTGCACCCGGTGAAGCCGCCCGCCCGTCACTGCGCTGGATCAACTACGTCCGGATCCCGGTCTTCCTCTCGGGCGTGCTGTTCCTGACCTACTTTCCCCTGATCCTGGGGCGGGTCAGTCACCGCTTCACCTTGTACACAACGCTCACCACGGACGGGTACCTCGGCCGCTGGCTGCTCATCACCGCTGCCCTGTTCGGAATCTCCGCGCTCACCCTGCTGATCCGTATGGGGCGGTCCCGCCCCACACCGGAGCCGGGTGTGAAACGGTCCGGCGCGGCACGGACGGGGCCTGACAACGGCACTCCTGGCCAGGAGCCCGCCCCGTGACCCGGCGAATGGGACCGGGCCCCGTCCGCGCTCGGCAGGCAGAACCGACGTGAGCACGCGACCGATCGGTGACTACGCGCTCCTCTCCGACTGTCGTTCGGCGGCGCTGGTGTCCACGGCAGGTTCCGTGGACTGGCTCTGCCTGCCGCGCTTCGACAGCCCGGCGGTCTTCGGCCGCCTGCTCGACGAGGAGGCTGGGCACTGGACGATCCGGCCCCGTGGACCGAGTGAGGTCACCCGGCGCTACGTACCCGAGACCCTGGCCCTGGAGACCACTTTCCGCACCCCCTCGGGCACGGTGGTTCTCCTCGACACCCTGGCCATGGGATACCGCGAGCGCGGGCACGCACTGGGAGCGTCCTCCCCCGGCGTCCTGCTGCGCCAGATCACCTGTGTCAGTGGATCGGTGGCAGTGGAGACCAGCTTCGCGCCCCGCCCTGAGTTCGGCCTCGTCCACCCCGTGATGTCTCTCGTGCGGGGTGGACTCAGCGCGTACGGAGGCGCGCAGCGCCTCGTGTTGTCCGCACCGGTCCCGCTGAGGATCGACGGCTCGACGGCACACGGTGAGACCGTACTGAGGGCGGGCAGGCGGCTCGGGTTCGCGCTGTCGTCCCTGCCCGCCTGGGGCGAAGCGCACCCGGAACCCTGGCGAGCCGGGCGCATCCACCGGCGGCTGAACGACACGATCAAAGGATGGAAATCCTGGACGCGGATCCATCGGGGCTATCAAGGCCGGTGGAAGGACCAGGTTGCCCACAGCGGGCGCGTGCTGCAAGCGCTGACCTTCACACCCACCGGCGCAATCGTCGCGGCCGCCACCACCTCGCTCCCGGAAAGCATCGGAGCCGACCGGAACTGGGACTACCGCTACACCTGGGTACGCGACGCCAGCTTCACTCTCCAGGCCCTGTCCACCTCCGCCTGCGACAGGGAGAAGGCCGCCTACTTCGGATTCCTCGCGCAGGCGGCGGCCACCCAGCTGGAACGAGGCGTCGACCTGCAGGTCATGTATGGCATCGGCGGCGAAAGAGACCTCAGCGAACGCACCCTGCCCCACCTCTCGGGATGGCGGGGCAGCAAACCGGTCCGCACCGGCAACGACGCCTGGCACCAGCACCAACTCGACGTATACGGCGAACTGCTCGACGCCGCACACCAGACCCACCCCCGCACCGAGTGGTTCGACCAGCCCACCCGCACCTTCCTCCTGCAAGCCGCCGAGACCGCTGCTCGACGCTGGAAGGAGCCCGACCAGGGCATTTGGGAAGTGCGAGGCCCCAGCCGGCATTTTCTCTACTCGAAACTGATGTGCTGGGTCGCCCTGGACCGCGCCATCGACCTCGCGCCCGCGCTCGGCGCGACGACCGAACGCGTCGCAGCCTGGCGCCGAACACGCGAGATCATTCGCACAGCCATTGAATCCGAAGGGTGGAACCAGCACCTCGGCGCCTTCACCCAAGCGTTCGGATCCGACGAGCTCGATGCCTCCGTCCTCATGCTTCCCCTCGTCGGATTCCTTCCCGGCCACGACCCCCGCATTCGCTCCACGGTGTCAGCGGTCGCGGACCAGCTGTCGGACACACGCGGACAGGTACGCCGCTACCTCCGGGACGACTTCGCATCCGACGAAGGGGCGTTCGTGCTCTGCACCTTCTGGCTCGCCCATGCCCTGGCCCTGATCGGCGATGTGCGGCGCGCCCGCACGGTCTTCGAAACCGCCCTTGCCTGCGCCAACGACGTCGGCCTCCTCGCCGAAGAGATCTCCCCCGCCTCCGGGGAGGCCCTTGGGAACTATCCCCAGGCATTCAGCCACATCGGCCTCATCAACGCGGCCCGAGCCATCCACCACGCCGAACAGGCGGGAAAGAAACGTTGACGCCAGGACTCGTCGTACTGGCTCGGCCTCACCGACGCCCACCTCGACGGAGGCAGAACAGACAGGCACGGTCCCGACGACGACCCGCCGCGCCGTGACCTGGTCCCGCATCCTGCCGCCGGACTACTCGCCCAGCCCAAGGCCGGCGCCTCACTCGTCATCGCGAAGCTCGTCCCCTCCAGCGCAAGGCCGAGGCCGAGAAGCAGGTCCCCGAGCGGCTCCGCTCACGCAGGCAGAGCCACAGCACCCCGACCGTGTGACCCGTCAAGCCCTGACCAACAGAAAACCCAGGTCACGGGCTATGTGACCTGGGTTTTCACGGAGCCCCCTATCGGATTCGAACCGATGACCTACGCATTACAAGTGCGTTGCTCTGGCCAGCTGAGCTAAGGAGGCGCGTTGGGGATCAGTGTAACCAACCCCGCCCCGGGGCCGTGCAGGGATTTCGCTCCCCAAGAACTACAGACAGATCCGAAATGGCCAGGTAGCGTCGCTGATGGTTCACCCAGGTGGACCAGACCACTCCCTTTACAACGGATCGTCCGGCACGTTCCTGCCGGTTGAGGAGAAGATTCAGCATGGCCAGTGTCACGTTCGACAAGGCGTCCCGCGTCTACCCCGGCTCCACGAAGCCCGCGGTTGACCAGCTCGAGATCGACATCGAGGACGGCGAGTTCCTCGTCCTCGTCGGTCCCTCCGGTTGTGGCAAGTCGACCTCCCTGCGCATGCTCGCGGGTCTCGAGGACGTCAACGGCGGCGCGATCCGCATCGGTGACCGCGATGTCACGCACCTGCCGCCGAAGGACCGGGACATCGCCATGGTGTTCCAGAACTACGCGCTGTACCCGCACATGTCCGTCGCGGACAACATGGGCTTCGCCCTGAAGATCGCCGGTATCAACAAGACCGAGATCCGGGCGAAGGTCGAAGAGGCCGCCAAGATGCTGGACCTCACCGACTACCTCGACCGGAAGCCGAAGGCGCTCTCCGGTGGTCAGCGTCAGCGTGTCGCGATGGGCCGTGCCATCGTCCGTGAGCCGCAGGTCTTCCTCATGGACGAGCCGCTGTCGAACCTCGACGCCAAGCTCCGTGTCTCCACCCGTACGCAGATCGCCTCGCTCCAGCGCCGCCTGGGCATCACGACCGTGTACGTCACCCACGACCAGGTCGAGGCCCTCACCATGGGCGACCGCGTCGCGGTCCTCAAGGACGGTCTGCTCCAGCAGGTCGACTCGCCGCGCAACATGTACGACAGGCCGTCGAACCTCTTCGTGGCCGGCTTCATCGGCTCCCCCGCGATGAACCTGGTCGAGGTCCCGATCACCGATGGTGGCGTGAAGTTCGGCAACAGCGTCGTCCCGGTCTCCCGCGAGGCGCTCACCGCCGCCGCGGACCGCGGCGACACGACCGTCACGGTCGGCATCCGCCCCGAGCACTTCGACATCGTCGAGCACGGCGGCTCCGCCGCGAAGTCCCTCACCAAGGACTCCGCCGACGCCCCGGCCGGTCTGGCCGTCTCGGTCAACGTCGTCGAGGAGCTCGGCGCCGACGGCTTCGTCTACGGTGCGGCCGAGGTCGGCGGCGAGCACAAGGACCTCGTCGTCCGCGTCGGCGGCCGCGCGGTTCCGGAGAAGGGCACCAAGCTGCACGTCGTGCCGCGCCCGGACGAGCTGCACGTCTTCGCGACCTCGACCGGTGAGCGCCTCACCGACTGATTTCGCACCGCCCGCTGTACGACGTCGGCCCCGCACGCTCTCCGTGCGGGGCCGACGCGCGTTTCCGGGGGTTTGGGGCGGCCACCTCAAAACCCCCGGCACAACGGTCATTTCGCTCCGGTTCGTCAACACGGGATTCGAAAAACACTCTCGAACCATCCCTCGCGCGAGTGACGTAATGTCGCCAAGTCATCACTGCCCGCTACGCTCACTGCGTGACCCACACCGCGCGCCGCATCGGCCGAACTCTCGCTTTCGTACTGCCTGTCTTCATGGTTCTGTCCGGGACCCTCGCGGTCACCGCCGTGCCGTGGGCAGCCAGCAACTCCGACTCGCAGATGCTCACCGCCTCGGCCCAGACCGTCTCCAAGCGCGCCAAGCCGCGCACCCCGCAGGACATCCTGCGCGACAAGCTCCTCCTGGAGCTCCAGGAGAAGGACCCCGCCGCCGCGTTGACGGATCTCCAGCGTGCCGTCGAGGGGCGTCCCTCACTCGCGAGGCACTGCATGTCCATCGCGAAGGCGCTGGGCAAGGCCGCGGTCGAGCAGTACGGCCCGACCCGGGCGCACCGCTTCTCGCGTCCCGTCTGCGACACGTCGTTCGCCTCGGGGGTCGCGCAGTTCAGCTGACCGGCCCCGTACGGGCACGGCATATCGTGCCTGGCATGCATACGTTTCCGACGCAGGCCGTGATCCTGGCGGGTGGCCAGGGGTCGCGGCTGCGCCCGTACACCGATGACCGCCCCAAGCCGATGGTCGAGATCCCTGGTACCGGGACTCCGATCATCGGCCATCAGCTTTCCTGGCTGGCCGCCGAGGGCGTGACCGACGCCGTGGTGTCGTGCGGGCACCTCGCCGAGGTGCTGCAGGAATGGCTGGCCGCGGCGGTGCTGCCGCTGCGGGTCACCACCGTCGTGGAGTCCGAACCGCTGGGGCGCGGCGGCGGGCTGAAGTACGCGGCGGCCCGGCTGCCCGATCCGGAGCAGCCCTGGTACGCGACCAACGGTGATATCTGGACCCGTTTCTCGTTGCGTGAGATGGCCGCGTTCCATGCGGAGCGTGATGCGACCGCGACGCTGGCGCTGGCCCGTCCCCGGATTCCGTGGGGTGCGGTGGAGACGGACGCGTTCGGGCACATCACCGACTTCATCGAGTCGCCGCCGTCGCCGTATCTGATCAACGCGGGGGTGTACGTGTTCTCCCCGGCGTTCACGGACATGCTGCCGGACCGGGGCGACCATGAGCGGACGACGTTCCCCCGGCTCGCGCGGGAGCGCAGGCTGGCCGGCTATCCCCTGCCGCACGGGGCCTACTGGCGGGCCATCGACACCGCCAAGGACCTCACGGAGGCGGCCAAGGAGCTGGACGGGCGGTAGGGCCCCCCGCCTCCGGGGGCGCGTGGAGGCAGGGAAGACAGTGCGAGGGGCGGGCACCGGAATCGATCCGGTGCCCGCCCCTCGCTGTGCTGTGCCGTGTGCTCCTGGAGGCGCTCAGCCCAGGAGACCGCCGAGGGGGTTCTTGCCCCCTCCGCCTCCGCCCGAGGAGCCGTCGGGGGCGCCGTCCGCGCCGGGGGCCGGGTCCGCGCCGCCCGCGGTGGTGCCGCCGGCGCCTCCGGTGGGTCCGGCGGAGCTGGGGCCGGCGCTGGTGGTGCTCGGGGGCTGCTGGGGGGTGGTCTGCCGCGGGGGCTGCTGGCCGGTGCCCTGGGTCTCGCTGGGCCTGCCCGTGCCCGCCGTCGCCTGGCCCGACTCGCGGACCGTGCCGCCGGTGGTGGCCGGTGTGGAGGCCTGCGCGGACGGGGCCTTGGGGGCGGTGCTCCGGGACGGGGCGGGCTGCTGCCCGGCCGGGGAGCGCGAGGCCTTGGCGCCGCTGCGGGACTTCTCGGGGAGCGGGGAGCCGGGGAGCTGGTTGGTCGGGACTCCGTTGGGTCCGGGAACGGTGACGACTCCGGAGGAGCGGACCGCCCCGCCGAGCATGGAGCCGATGAGCAGCGTGAGGCCGACGACGACCGTGGCGACGACAGCGCCCCGGCGCAGTACGCGGCGGCGGAGGTCCCAGATCTCGGAGCGGGGGCCGAGCTTGCGCCAGGCCTCTCCGGCGAGGCGTCCGTCGACGGAGTAGACGGGGGCGCCCGCGATGATCAGGGGGCTCCACGCCGCGAGGTAGATGATGTCCGGCGCGTCGTAGACGGGGACGGTGCGCCAGCTGACGGTGACCAGGAGGGCGGCGGAGAGGAGCGCGCCGACCGAGGCGGCCACGCGCTGCCAGAGGCCCAGGACGGTGAGGACGCCGACGACGACCTGGAGGAAGGCGATGCTGAGTCCGGCGCCGACGGGGTGGGAGAGCGCGAATTCGCGCAGCGGCTCGGCGAGCGCCCAGGGGTGCAGCGAGTTCAGCCACTTGACCATGGAGCCCCGGTCGCCGCCGTCGAAGTAGACGGGGTCGCAGAGCTTGCCCATGCCGGCGTAGATCGAGATGAAGCCGAGGAAGACGCGCATGGGCAGCAGGACGACGCCGAGGTTCATCCGGCGGCCGGGGTAGTACGCGTGCCGGACGGAGTCGCCGCTCTGGCGGCGCTCGCGGTCGTCGTCGTCGAAGTCGTCGAAGTCGTCGTCGCGGTCGGCCCCGTCCGGGCCGTATCCGTCGGCGCGGTACGCGTCCGTGCGGTATTCGTCCGAGGCGTACGGACGGTCGCCGGTCTCGACCGGGTCGAACGCGCCGACGGCCTGCCGCATCGGCGGCAGCAGCGGCCCGCCGGAGCGGGGGCCGCCCACGAGCGGGGTGGGCTGGGTCTCTTCGAGGCGCGGGATGACCTGGGTGCCGGCGCCGCGTCCGCCCTCGGGTTCGTACGAGGCGTACGGGTCGTAGGGGTCGTACGCGGGGTCGGGGCGGCCCGGGACGCCCGGCCGGCCCGCGGTGGAGTTCCGTACGGCCTGGAGCAGTCCGGTGGCACCGGGGTCGCCGGGGGCGGACCTGCCGCTCCACACGACGGGGGCGCGCCGGCCGCGCCCCGCTCCGGAACCGCTCATGGCGGGGATCCTGGGCGCAGCGGCGGGGGTCACACCGCGCAGCCGTGCGCGCTGGCCGGGTGCGAGCTGCACGCGGAAGCTGGCGTGGTTGACGATGACCTGCGCAGGGTCGCAGTCCACCTTGGTCATGCTCAGGGCGGGTTGTTCGTCGAACCGAGGCGTTCTGGTGTCCACACTCATCTAACCGAGTGATGTGTGTTTAGGACACTGCTTTGACGGCGTCTAAGTGTCCGAGGCCCGTCAACCGGTGGTGGCGGGGCGCGGTGGGGCGTACGCGCGCTCCGGTGCGCCCCCGCGTACGGTCGCGCACGGCCGCGCACAGGGGGCGGACGGCGGAGGGTCTGCTCCGTCGGCCGCCGCCCGTGCGGGTGGTCCTGCCGGGGCCTGCCAGGTCCTGCCGGGCCGGTCAGGCGCGGCGGCGGGCGACCTCGTACATCACGATGCCGGCCGCGACACCGGCGTTCAGGGACTCGGCGCCGCCGGGCATCGAGATGCGGACCCGGTAGTCGCAGGTCTCGCCGACGAGGCGGCCGAGGCCCTTGCCCTCGCTGCCGATGACGATGACGACGGGGCCGCCGAGGGCTTCGAGGTCCTCGACGGTGTGCTCGCCGTCGGCGGCCAGGCCGACGATCGCGATGCCTTCCTTCTTGTACGCCTCAAGGGCGCGGGTCAGGTTGGTGACGCGGGAGACCGGGGTACGGGCGGCGGTGCCGGCGGAGGACTTCCAGGCTCCGGCGGTCATACCGGCGGCACGGCGCTCGGGCACGACCACGCCGTGGCCGCCGAACGCGGAGACGGAGCGGACGATCGCGCCGAGGTTGCGCGGGTCGGTGACGCCGTCGAGGGCGACGATCAGCGGGTCCTGGCCGTTGTCGTACGCGGCGGCGGTGAGGTCCTGCGGGTCGGCGTACTCGTACGGCGGGACCTGGAGGACGAGGCCCTGGTGGTTCAGGCCGTTCGTCATCCGGTCGAGCTCGGGGCGCGGGGCCTCCATCAGGTTGATGTTGCCGCGCTGGCCGGCGAGCTGGAGGGCCTCGCGGACCCGCTCGTCGTTGTCGATGAACTGCTGGACGTACAGGGTGGTGGCGGGGACGCCGTCGCGCAGCGCCTCGAAGACCGGGTTGCGGCCGACGACCATCTCGGAGGTGCCCTTGACGCCGCCTCGGCGGGGGGCCGGGCGGCGGCTGGCGGCCTGCTTGGCCTTGGCGGTCGCCATGCGGTTCTTCTTGTGCTTCTTGCGGTCCTCGGCGGGCGGCGTCGGGCCCCGGCCTTCGAGAGCACGGCGTCGGTTACCGCCGCTGCCGACCTGCATGCCCTTCTTGTTGGACGTGCGGCGGTTCCTGCGCTGGCTGTTCCCGGCCATGACCTACCTGTTTCGTTGCTTCAGACGTGCATGCGTATAAGTGAGAGTGTGCCGCCCGGCGGGCCGGGCGGCACTCGGGAGGACTACTGGCGCGGGCCGAGTGTCCACCGTGGTCCGGCCGGGCTGTCCTCGATGACGAGCCCGGACTGGTTGAGCTGGTCGCGGATGGCGTCGGCAGCCGTCCAGTCCTTGCGCTCGCGTGCCGACTGGCGCTGGTCCAGGACGAGCCGTACGAGGGTGTCGACGACGCCGTGGAGGTCGTCGCCCCGGTCGCTCTCGCCGGCCCAGTGTTCGTCGAGCGGGTCGAGGCCGAGCACTCCGAGCATCGCACGTACTTCCGCGAGGCGGGCGACGGCGGCTTCCTTGTCGTCGGCGGCGAGCGCGCTGTTGCCCTGGCGGACGGTGGTGTGGACGATCGCGAGGGCCTGCGGGACACCCATGTCGTCGTCCATCGCCTCGGCGAAGGCGGGCGGCACCTCGGCGGCGGGCTCGACCGTCTCGCCTGCCTTCTCGGTGACGCGCTGGACGAAGCCCTCGATGCGGGCGAACGCCGACTCGGCCTCGCGCAGGGCGTCCTCGCTGTACTCGATCATGGACCGGTAGTGCGGGGTGCCGAGGTAGTAGCGCAGCACGATGGGGCGCCAGGTCTTGACCATCTCGCTGACGAGTACGGAGTTGCCGAGCGACTTCGACATCTTCTCGCCGGCCATGGTGACCCAGCCGTTGTGTACCCAGTACTTCGCGAACTCGTCGCCGAAGCCCTTGGCCTGGGCGATCTCGTTCTCGTGGTGCGGGAAGATCAGGTCGATGCCGCCGCCGTGGATGTCGAAGGCGGTGCCGAGGTACTTGTGCGCCATCGCGGAGCACTCCAGGTGCCAGCCGGGCCGGCCTCGGCCCCAGGGGGTCTCCCAGCTGGGCTCGCCGGGCTTGGACGCCTTCCACATGGCGAAGTCGCGCTGGTCGCGCTTGCCGGTCTCGCCGTCGCCGGAGGGCTGGCGCAGATCGTCCAGGTCCTGGTTGGAGAGCTCCAGGTAGCCGGGGAACGAGCGCACGTCGAAGTAGACGTTGCCGTCGGCCGCGTAGGCGTGTCCGCGCTCGATGAGGCCGCGCATCATCTCGGTCATCTCGGTGATGTGGCCGGTGGCGCGGGGCTCGTAGGTGGGCGGCAGGCAGCCGAGCGCGGCGTAGCCGTCGTTGAACGCGCGCTCGTTCTCGTAGCCGATGGCCCACCAGGGGCGGCCCTGTTCGGCCGACTTCCGGATGATCTTGTCGTCGATGTCGGTGACGTTCCGGACGAACGTCACGTCGTAGCCGCGGTGGGCGAACCAGCGGCGCATGATGTCGAAGTTCAGTCCGGACCTGATGTGCCCGATGTGCGGGGCGGCCTGGACAGTAGCGCCGCAGAGGTAGATCGAGACACAGCCCGCTGTGAGCGGGACGAAGTCACGGATCTGCCGGGCGCTGGTGTCGTACAGGCGAATAGTCACGCCTCAAGGGTAGTGGGCGCGCACCAGTGCCCCGCGACCCCTTGGGGGAATGCGGCGGCAGTTGTCGGGGTCCGTCGTCACGGTACGGGCCGGACCGGCTCCCCCGGCCCGGGTCCGGTCGCGTTCCGCTTCGTCTCCGCGCCCGCCGGGAGGGTCAGCGCGAGGGCGGCGCCCGCGAGGGGGACGGCGGCGAGCACCGCCCACCGGACGGGTGCGGGGGCGCCGAGCAGCGCCCCGGTGGCGGCGCTGCCCGCGAGTACGGCCACGCCGGATACGGAGGACAGCGCTCCGGTGGCGAGTCCGAGGTGCCGGTCGTCGACGAGGTCGGGTACGAGGCCGCGGGCGGCCGGCACCAGCAGCATCTGCCCGAGGGTGAGCAGGACGACGAACACGGCCGAGGGCAGCAGTCCGGCGGGCCCGTCCGGGGTCAGTGGCACGGCGGCGAACCCGGCGGCGACGGTGGCGAGCCCGGCGACGAGTGCGGTGCGGGGTGCGAGGCGGTGGGCGGCCCAGCGGGTCACCGGCAACTGGGCGCAGACGACGAGCAGCGAGGAGAGCGCGAACAGCGCGCCGAGCGCGGCCTGCGATCCGGTGGCGCGCCGCACCTCGGCGGGGAGCGAGAGGTAGAGCTGGTTGTAGGCGACGAGGTAGCTGCTGTACGTGAGGCACAGCAGCAGGAACGGCCGGTTGCCGAAGACCTCGCGCACGGAGCCCCGGTTGCCTGCCGTACGGGCCACGGGCGCCCGGCGCGGCATCAGCCGGGCGTGCGCGGCGAGTACGGCGACGAAGACGAGGACGCCGGCGAGGGCGGCGGCCCTGAGCCCGCCGCCCAGGAGCAGGAGTGCCGAGCCGAGGAGCGGTCCGATGAAGGCCCCGGCCTGTCCGGCGGCGGAGAACCGGGCGAGCACCTGGGCGCGCGGGGTGCCGGTGGCCCGCTCGTGGCGGACGGCCTCGCGAGCGGTCTCGGACTCGACGGCGGGTGAGAACAGCGCGGCGGCGAGTCCGGTCAGCAGGACGGCGCCGATGACGGTCGCGGTGGAGCCGGCGAAGGCGAGCCAGCCGAATCCGGCGATGCGCAGGGCGCAGCCGGCGAGGACGACGGGGCGGGGCCCGTAGCGGTCGGTGAGTGCGCCGCCGATGACGAAGAGGCCCTGCTGGCTGAAGGTGCGCAGCCCGAGGACCAGGCCGACGAGCCAGCCGGCCATGCCGAGGCCGGTGCCGAGGTGGGTGGCGAGGTAGGGCAGGACGGCGTAGAAGCCGGTGTTGAAGGCGAACTGGGTGGTGGTGAGGAGGCGGAGGTAGCGGTCCGGGGCGTGGGCTGCGGGGGGCGGGGCGGCGTTCACGCGGCACCCTTGCGGTGCCGGACGGCGGCGGCCGCGAGGACGGCCGTCGCGCCGAGGGCGGCGAGCGCGGCGGCGGGGGCGAGTACGGCCCAGGGGGCGCGCTCCGCGTAGGGGAGGTTCTCGGAGAGCATCCGGCCCCATTCGGGCGACGGGGGCGCGGTGCCGAGGCCGAGGAAGCCGAGGGAGGCGAGGGCCAGCGCGATGGCGGGGACGCGCAGGACGGCGTGGCGGACGACGGGTGGCAGTACGCCCGGCAGCACGTGGCGGCGCAGCAGGTGGGCGCGTCCGGCGCCGAGTGCGCGGGCGGCGGCGATGTGCGGGGCGGCGCGTTCCTGGGCGTAGAGGGCGCCGGTGTGCGCGGCCAGTGGTGCCCAGGCGACGGCGGTGACGGCTGCGGCGGCGCTCCAGGGGCCGGGTCCGGCGATGCCGGCGACGACGAGCCCGGTGAGGATCGCGGGGAGCGCGTTGGCGGTCTCGGTGAGCGCTCCGGCGCGTACGGCTCCGAGGGCGAGGCCCATGAGGAGGGTGGCGGCGGAGACGGCCAGCGCGGTGAGGACGGTGCGGGCGGCGCCGTGTCCGAGGCGGGCGAGGATGTCGCGGCCGAGGGAGTCGGTGCCGAGGGGGTGGGCGGTGGACGGTCCGGCGAGGCGGGCGGCGGCGTCGATCTGGAGGGGGTCGCGCAGCAGTCCGGCGACGGTGACGGCGGCGAAGAGCACGGTGAGGAGGAGTGCGCCGGCGATCAGCGACCGGCGTGCGCGGGCGGCGGGCGGGACAAGCGCCGGCAGGGCGCCGTCGTGCAGGGCGGGGCCGAGCAGGGTGCGGGAGGCGAGGCGGGCGGCGAGTCCGGCCGCGACGCCGAGGAGCAGCAGCATCAGGACGCAGGCCTGGAGGACCGGGAGGTCCTGGGCGAGTGCGGCGGCCAGGGCGGCGGAGCCGAGGCCGGGGATCGCGTAGAGGGTCTCGACGGCGACGGCCCCGCCGGTGAGGCCGACGACGATCAGGCCGAGCTGGGGCAGCAGGCCGGGCAGGGTGCGGCGCAGGGCGTGCCGGGCGATCCGGGTTCCGGGCAGTCCGGCGGCGGTGGCGGCGCGGGCCCAGGGTTCGGCGAAGGCGGCGGGCAGTGCGTCGTCGAGCAGCCGGCCGAGCAGGGCGCCGGCCGGGATGCCCATGGCGAGGGCGGGCAGCACCGTCTGCCCGGGGGTGCCCCAGCCGAGTGCGGGGAGCCAGCCGAGCCGGACCGCGACGACCGCGGCGAGCACGGCGGCGATCAGGAACTCGGGGAAGGCGGCGAGGACGGCCGCACCGACGCCCGCACGGGTGGTGACGCTGCGGCGGGCCGCCCCGCGCCGCAGGGTCCCGGCGGCGAGCGCGGCGGCGAGGACCAGGGCGACGGCGAGGGAGACGCCCATCAGGGTGAGCGAGACGCCCAGGGCGGACATCGCGTCGGGGGCGACGGGCTGCCCGGAGACCCAGGAGGTGCCGAGGTCGCCGCGCGCGAGTCCGCCGAACCAGCGGCCGAGGACGTGGAGGGGGCCACCGTCGAGCCCGGTCCCGGCCCGGATGGCGTCGAGGGTCTCGGGGGTCGGCGGCCGGTCGGCGTACCGGGCGCGCAGGATCGTGCGGGCGGGGTCGGTGCTGGTCAGCCGGGGCAGCAGGCCGATGACGGCGAGGACCGCGAGGAGCGCGGTGAGGCGTCCGGCGAGGTACTTCACCCGGTCATCCGACGCGGGTGTCTGCGGTGATGAGGGTGCGTTCCATCGGGTCGAGCGCGACGCCGTGGACGCGGCTGTCGTCGTACCCCTGGACGAAGCGTTCGTGGAGCAGGGGGACGAGGGCGTCGGTGCCGAGGATGTCCGCCTCGGCCGTCATCGCCGCGCGGTGGCGGGCGTCCGTTCCGGCGAGTGCGGCGGCCTTGTCCACGTCGGCGTCGACGCGCTTGTCGCAGAGCTGCGAGATGTTGAAGCTGCCGTCGCAGGTGAAGTCGGAGGCGAGGTAGGAGACGGGGTCGGCGGTGTCCAGGAGGGTGTTGCGGGCCTGGATGAAGGCGTCGTACTTGCCGGCGAGGGCGTCGGCCTCCAGCTGGGCGTAGTCGCGGACGACCTGCTTGACGGTGAAGCCGCGCTTCTGGAGCTGCTGCTGGACGACGGTGGCGGCCTCGGGGAGTTCAGGCCGGTTGGTGTAGGTGGCCAGCACGATCTGCTTTGCCTTCGCGATCTGCGCCTTGCCGGCGGCCTCCGCCCGGCCGGCCGGGTCCTGGCGGGCTGCGGCGGCCCATGGCACGCCGGGTCCGAGGAGGCCCTGCGCGCTGTCGGCGCGGCCTTCGTAGACGGCCTTGACGAGGGCCTGGGAGTCGATCGCCTCGCGGGCGGCGGCGCGCATCGCGGGGTCGCTGAAGACGCCGTGCTCGGTGTTGAGGGAGAGGCCGTTGGTGCGGGCGGAGGGGAACTCGTGGACGAGCCCGTCGCCGAGGAGGGAGGCCTGCGAGATCGGTACGTACTCGGCGACGTCGACGGCCTTGGTTCGCAGGGCGTTGGCGCGGGCGGTGCCGTCGGCCACGAACGTCACGTCGACGCCGGGGGCCTTGGCCTTGGCACCCCAGTAGTGGTCGTTGCGTTCCAGGGTGGCGCCGACGGCTCCCTTGACCGAGGCGAGGGTGAAGGGTCCGGTGGCGTGTCCGGCGGGGTTCACCTTGCCGTCGCGGTAGGCGGCGGCCGACAGGACGGTGAGGGAGGGGTTGGCGAGGCGCTGGGGCAGCAGCGGATCGGCCTCGGTGGTGACGACCCGTACGGTGCCGTCGCCGCCGGCGGTCGCGGTGATGCCGGTGTCGGACAGGACGCGGGGCTTGGGCGAGGCCTTCTGGGCGGCGTTCAGGGACCGGGCGACGGCGGCCGCGTCGACTTCCGTGCCGTCCTGGAAGGACGCCTCGCGCAGGGTGAAGGTCCACGCCTTCGGGCTCTCGCGCTTCCAGGAGGCGGCCAGCGCGGGCTTCGCGGCGCCTTCGCGGTCGAGGGAGGTGAGGCCCTCGATGACCGAGAGGCGGCTGAGGTTGACGGCGTCGTCGCCGTAGGGGGACATCGCCTGGGCGGGCGGGAAGGCCATGACGACCCGGAGGCGTTGCCCGCCGCCCGACGCGCTCCCGGTGTCGTTCGCGCCGCCGGAGCAGGCGGTGGCGAGCGGGACGAGGAGGGCGGCCGCGGTCAGCGGCAGCGCGGCGCGACGGAGTCGGGACGTGGGCATGGCAACGACCTTATATGAAAACGATTGTCATTTGAAATGGCATGGGGGAAGCGGCGGTGAGCGAACCCGGGGACGCCGGTTCAGCCGGCGGCGGGCATCGGAAGCTCGAAGTGGACGACGCTCTGGCCCCGGCCGGGCAGGGTGCGCTCGTCGCACACCTCCCGCGCAAGGGACCGCCAGAACGGCTCGGCGCCCGGCACTGAGGGATCGGTGTGCAGGTAGACCGCCTCGTACCCGCCGGCCCGCGCGACGAAGTCGCACAGCTCGCGCACCAGCCGCCGCGCCAGCCCGTGCCTGCGATGCTCCGGCGTCACGTAGATCCGGCACAGCTGGGCGGTGCTGCCGGACGGGAAGCGGTCCGCGACCCACTGCGGGTTGGGCGGCGCCTGCGGTCCCCGGTCGCGCACGGCGCCCGTCGCGACGATCTCGCCGTCGCGCTCGGCCACCAGCAGGGTGCAGCGCTCGGGCCGCAGATAACTGGCCTCGGGATCGATGATGTCGGCGTGCCAGCGCGGTACGTAGCCGGACCTCAGGTCGCGGTAGACGGTGTCGAGCATCACGGCCCGCGCCCCGTCGACGTCATGGGCAGTGGCGGTGCGCAGGATGTATCCGTCGGCATCGGCCCGTACCGCGGCCGTCATCGTCGTACTCATCCCGGAGCCTCTCCCGTCCCTCGCATCACCTCATTGCCGTACCAGGGTACGTGCAACCGATGTGCAACAAGGCCACGGGCCCGGCGGTCCGCCGGGCCCGCCGGATCGGCTCCGGGGCAGGTCAGACCAGTCGGTAGACCAGCGCGGTGGCGATTCCCGCGATGCCCTCCGCGCGGCCGGTGAAGCCGAGTCCGTCGGAGGTGGCGGCGGAGAGCGAGACCGGCGCACCCACCGCGGCGGACAGCACCCGCTGCGCCTCGTCACGCCGCTTGCCGATCTTCGGCCGTACGCCGACGACCTGGACGGCGACGTTGCCGATCTCGAAGCCCTCGGACCGCACGATCCGGGCCGCCTCGGTCAGCAGCGTGACCCCCGCGGCGCCGGACCACTCGGGGCGCCCGGTGCCGAAGTGCTGCCCGAGGTCGCCGAGGCCGGCGGCCGAGAACAGCGCGTTGCACGCGGCGTGCGCGACGACGTCCGCGTCGGAGTGCCCGGCGAGCCCCGGGCCCTCGCCCTCCCACAGCAGACCCGCGCACCACAGCTCGCGGCCCTCCTCGAAGGCGTGGATGTCGGTACCGATCCCGACGAGCGGGATCACCGGCGCGGCGCGCCCCCCGGAAACCGCCTGCCCACCGGACACCATCTGCTCCTCAGAAGCCATCGTTCGCCCTCCTGCGCGCGAGAACCGCTTCGGCCAGGACCAGGTCCAGCGGCCGGGTCACCTTGAACGCCTCCTCGTGTCCGGGTACGACCACGACGGGCGCCCCGAGCTGCTCGACCAGGCCCGCGTCGTCGGTCGCGCCCTCGCCGCTGACGGCGACCCGCTCATGGGCCCGCACCAGCGTGTCGCGGTCGAAGCCCTGCGGCGTCTGCACCGCACGCAGCCTGGAGCGCACCGGCGTGGAGAGCACCGGTTCGGGCTCCCCCGGCGCGCCCGGCTCGACCTCCTTGACGGTGTCCGCCAGCGGCAGCGCCGGGACGACGGCGAGCGCCCCGTCCCGTACCGCCTCGACCACCGCGTCCACGGTGTCGACGGGCACCAGCGGGCGGGCCGCGTCGTGCACGAGGACGGCACAGACATCGGCGGGCAGCGCGTCCAGGCCGAGCTTCACCGACTCCTGGCGGGTGTCGCCACCCGGCACGACGAGGAATTCGGTGCGCTCGGGCAGGGCGTGCTCGTCGAGCAGGCTGCGCACCTCGGCGGCGCCGTCGGGCGGAGCGACGACCACGACCAGGGAGACCTGACGGGAGGCCGCCATGGCCCGTACGGCATGGACGAGCATGGGTGTTCCGCCCAGCGCGCGCAGCGCCTTGGGGGCGCCGGGGCCGAGCCGTACACCGCGGCCGGCCGCGGGAATCACGGCGGCGGTGCGGCCTGGAAGCGATTGATCAGACATCGGTTGCACTCCGAAGCATCGGCATGTTTGTCTCCACGGCCGACGTGGGTATGGGCTCAATCGAGCCGGGCGCTACGCCATGACTCGACCGGGACCCCTTCCGTGACCCCGGGCGAGACGAGGACCGCCCCGGCCGCTCGGGATCGGCCTGACACGTCGACTTCACAAGATCGCGAGCAAAGTACCGGGGGATCGTCGCCGAGGCCAACGCGTCGGCACATCGAGAACAACATCCGGGACGCCTGGGCCTTGGCCGTCGGCGTCCTTGCGCCCGGAATCCGGAATATGGCCGGAATCCGTGTGTCCGAAAATCCGCAGTCGGACGCCCGGAATCCATCGCCGGACATGAACTCATGTCCGGGGTCGGACCCATGCCCGGACATGCCGCAGCGCCCGACGACAGGCCGTTCAAACGGCTGGTCAGCGGGCACCGCGGCACATTATTTACGCCTTGGACCGGTGCGATCCGGTTTCAGACATCAGGCACGAGCACTGCACGAGCACTTCAGGACGCGAGGACCTCGTCGAGCAGAGCCTCGGCCTTGTCCTCGTTGGTGTTCTCCGCGAGAGCGAGCTCGCTCACCAGGATCTGGCGAGCCTTGGCGAGCATGCGCTTCTCACCTGCGGAGAGTCCACGCTCGCGCTCACGACGCCACAGGTCACGAACTACTTCCGCGACCTTGATGACATCGCCGGAGGCGAGCTTTTCGAGATTTGCCTTGTAGCGTCGGGACCAGTTCGTCGGCTCCTCGGCATACGGCGCGCGCAGCACCTCGAAGACCCGGTCCAGCCCTTCCTGACCGACTACGTCACGCACACCCACGAACTCCGCATTGTCCGCCGGCACACGCACCGTCAAGTCGCCCTGAGCGACCTTGAGCACCAAGTAGGTCTTGTCCACGCCTTTGATCTGGCGAGTTTCGATAGCCTCGATCAGCGCGGCCCCGTGATGGGGATAGACCACGGTGTCGCCAACCTTGAACGTCATGTGACAGGTACCCCTTCCGTGGCTATCAAGAGTAACACGAGAACGGCTTCTCCTGAATGGCGTTTTCGCAGGTCAGGGCATATCTCGGGGCTTGACAACTGCAACACGTACGTGCTGCGGAAGGCTCCTCGGGGACGGTATTCGCAGGTCGGAGCGGCTGTACGGGCGAGGAGAAACGCGGACGTTACACCCGTCGGAACTTGCTCGGAAGGGACCTAACGTCCCGTTTTGCCGGGTTCAGGATGGTGAACTTTCCGTACTCCGTTCGAGGATCGATCACCCGTACGGCGGTAAGTGCCGATGGTCAATGAAATTGATCAACGGTCGGCCGTCGCGTGGATGTCGCGGGATTATCCGCAATGAATGCGCCGGAGCACGCCGGGGCCGGTGGAACTCCCGGGAACTCCTGCGGGAAGCACGGGGAACTCCTGGAGGAAGCACGGGCTGAACGTCCGGCGGAATTGATCAAGCCTGTTATGTGAACGGCTTGCGAATGATCACGTCCGGGCCGGCCGCGATCCCCGGGGCGTCCGGGGGGCGGGTCGGTTGCGGGCCGGGGACAGCGGCTCGGTAACCTGACCGCTGTCACACCGCTCGGGGCGACTTCGACACGACTCGCCCGACCCCGTCCGTAAGTCCGCTCGTCCAAGGAGTTGCCCCCGCCGTGAGCCGCAGCCTTCGACACGGCGCTCTCGCCGCCACCGCCATCGCGTTCTCGATCGCCGCGCTCTCCGCATGTGGTGCGGGCAAGAACGCGCAGACGCTCGAAGTCAGGCCCGACAACGCCGCGACCTCGGTCGGCGCCATCAAGATCCAGAACGCCAATGTCGTCACCCAGCCGGAACGCGGCGCCAAGGGCCCGGCCGTGGTGATCGCCACGCTGTTCAACAACAGCGCCAAGGCGGAGACCCTCAACGGCATCGCCCTGACCGGCACCAGCGCCTCCGTGCAGCTGCACCCCGCCAAGGGCACCGGGCCGCTCGTCGTACCGGCCGGCGGCCGGGTCGTGCTCGGCGGCAAGGGCAACGCGGCCGCCGTGATCGAGAACGGCAGCGAGGCCGCGCAGAACGGCAACGTCCAGAACCTGGTCTTCAAGTTCAGCGAGTCCGGCGACATCCCGCTGGGCGCCACCGTCGTCCCGGCCACCAGCTACTTCAAGGGCTTCGGCCCCAGCGCGCTCCCGGAGCTGCCGAACGCGACGGCCTCGAACCCGGCCGACGCGACGCCCTCCGGCTCCGCCACCGAGACGCCGGGCACCCCGTCCGGCACCCCGTCCGGATCGGCCTCGTCGAGCGACACGGCCACCCCGACCGACGCGGCGTCCGACTCGGCACAGCCGAACACCTGACCCGCGAGCACACGCGGACCATCGCGCGAGCACACGCGGACCCGTTCGAGTACACGCGAAAGCGCGCATACGGCTGAGGCGCCTCCCGGCTCGGGAGGCGCCTCAGCCGTATGCGCGCTCGCGGCGGGCCGCGGGCCGGTTTACGGCTCGAACTTGTACCCGAGGCCCCGCACCGTCACCAGGAACCTCGGCGCGCCCGGGTCGGGCTCGATCTTGGCGCGCAGCCGCTTGACGTGGACGTCGAGCGTCTTGGTGTCGCCCACGTAGTCGGCGCCCCAGACCCGGTCGATCAGCTGCATCCGGGTCAGCACCCGCCCGGCGTTGCGCAGCAGCATCTCCAGCAGGTCGAACTCCTTCAGCGGGAGGTCGACCTTGCCGCCGGAGACCGTGACGACGTGGCGGTCCACGTCCATCCGGACCGGGCCGGCCTCCAGGGCGGCCGGGGTGACCTCCTCCGGCTCGCCCCGGCGGCGCAGCACCGCGCGGATGCGGGCGACGAGCTCACGCGAGGAGAAGGGCTTGGTCACATAGTCGTCGGCTCCTATTTCCAGGCCGACGACCTTGTCGATCTCGCTGTCCTTGGCCGTGACCATGATCACGGGGACGTTGGACTTGCTGCGCAGCTGCCTGCACACCTCGGTGCCGGGCAGTCCGGGCAGCATCAGGTCGAGCAGTACGAGGTCGGCGCCGTTGCGCTCGAACTCGTCCAGGCCGTCGGGACCCGTGGCCGCGATGGCGACCTCGAAGCCTTCCTTGCGGAGCATGTAGGACAGGGCGTCGCTGAAGGATTCCTCATCCTCGACGACAAGCACTCGGGTCACGGAAGAGCCTCCGGGGCAGGGAATGAATCAAGAGTGTCGGGGGCGGCGGCCGGGTACGGCCCCTCGTCGCCGTTGACGATGAGCGGTCCGCCGGATGTACGGTCCCGTTCCCTCACGGCGCCCGCTTCGGGCAGCCGCAGGGTGAAGGTGGAGCCCTGTCCCTCCGAGCTCCAGACGGTGACCTCCCCGCCGTGCGAGGCGGCCACGTGCTTGACGATGGCGAGGCCGAGGCCGGTGCCACCGGTGGCCCGTGAGCGGGCCGGGTCGACGCGGTAGAAACGTTCGAAGACCCGCTCGCGGTCCTTCTCCGAGATGCCGATGCCCTGGTCGGTCACGGCTATCTCGATCTCGTCCCCGCCGGACACGGCCACCCGGCGGGCGGCGATGCCGACGCGGGTGCGGGCGGGGCTGTAGTTGACGGCGTTCTCGACGAGGTTGCCGAGAGCGGCGGCGAGCTGGCCCCGGTTGCCCCAGATGCGGAGCTCGGCGGTGCCGCCCGCGGCCATGGTGATCTGTTTGGAGCCGGCCTGCTGCCGGCAGCGGTCGATGGCCTCCGCGACCAGTTCGTCCACCCGGACCGGTTCGGCGTCCTCCAGCGGGTCGTCGTTCTGCACCCGGGAGAGGTCGATGAGCTCCTGTACGAGGTTGGTGAGCCGGGTCGCCTCGATCTGCATCCGGCCCGCGAACCGTTCCACCGCCTCCGGGTCGTCGGAGGCGTCCATGACGGCCTCCGACAGCAGGGACAGCGCCCCGGTCGGGGTCTTGAGCTCGTGGCTGACGTTGGCGACGAAGTCGCGCCGTACCGCTTCGATGCGACGGGCCTCGGTGAGGTCCTCGACCAGCAGCAGCACCAGCCTGGAGCCCAGCGGGGCGACCCGGGCGGAGACCGCGAGTGCCTCGCCCCGGCCGGTGCCGCGGCGCGGGAGGTCCAGTTCGACCTGGCGTATCTCACCGTCGCGGCGGGTGTCCCTGGCCATGTTCAGCATCGGTTCGACGGCGAGCCGCCCGCCCCTGACCAGCCCCAGCGCGTACGCGGCGGAGCTGGCCTTGACGACACTGTCGCTCTCGTCGAGCACGACGGCCGAGGAACTGAGCACGGACAGGACCGTATCGACTCCGGGAGGCAGGGGGGTATTGCTGTCGGGCCGCAGGGAGGTACGCGTCGGCTTCTTCTGGTCGCGCTCGCTCCAGCGGAACGCCAGCATCGCGATCACGCCGGTGCACAGCCCGGCCATCGCTGCAGCTGCGGCGACCGCCGCGTTCACGTCCATGGCTCCAGGTTATGCGGCCGGGCGGACACTCTCCCAGCCATCCGAGTGCCTACTCGAACACTCGTCGCCCAGAGTTCACCGAGGAGCAAGCACCGGTTCACTTGGCAGGTCGGAACCCGACGCGTACGGCCGTCACGGTGGCAACGTGGGGTTCAGAGCTGGCCCCGGCCTCGGTTAAGGACTGGAGAGGGACTTCCCATGCGTGACGCGTACCACGAGGAACTCGACTCGATCGGCGAGGGGCTGGTCGAGATGGCCAGGCTCGTCGGGTCGGCGATCGGCCGGGCGACGACGTCCATGCTCGATGCCGACCTGAAGCTCGCGGAGACCGTGATCGCCGCGGACCAGAAGGTCGACGACCTCCAGCACGACCTGGAGGCCAGGGCCATCGCGCTGCTGGCCCGCCAGCAGCCGGTGGCGACGGACCTGCGGATCGTGGTGACCTCGCTCCGGATGAGCGCCGACCTGGAGCGCTCGGGCGACCTCGCCCAGCACGTCGCCAAGCTGGCCCGGCTGCGCTTCCCGCAGTCGGCGGTGCCGCACGACCTGCACGCCACCATCCTGGAGATGGGGCAGCTGGCGCAGCGCCTGATGGCCAAGGCCGCCGAGGTGATCATCACCAAGGACGTCGATCTGGCGCTCCAGCTGGAGCAGGACGACGACGAGATGGACCTGCTGCACCGCACGCTGTTCCAGCACCTGATGGACGACCGGTGGAAGCACGGCATCGAGACGGCCGTGGACGTGACGCTGCTGGGCCGCTACTACGAGCGGTTCGCCGACCACGCCGTGTCGGTGGCCAAGCGCGTCGTGTACCTGGTGACGGGCGAGCACGCGGACGATATCCAGCAGGCGGCGCCGGTCGAGGGCGCGTAGCCGGAAGCGGCGGGCGTACGACGGCGCACTTCTTCGCACATGCGTTCCTGCGCGTGTGCGCCGTTGATGCGCCTGCCCGGGTGGGCATGCAATGGGGTGGGGCGGCACGACTTGTCCGTACGCCCCGGTCGTGGGCCCTGTGCGGGCGTACGGCCCTGTCGTACGCCTTGAGGAGGAACCATGGCCGATTCCCCCACGACCGAACCCCAGCAGGAGACACCCGCCGACGTGGCGCACGGAGCCGTCCTCGGCGCCTGCGGCTGCGGCTCGGGCTGCGGGTGCGGATGCCAGTCCGGAGCGCCGTGCCAGTGCGGCGGCTGCTCGGGCTGACGGACACGGAGCAGCGGCGGGCACCCCACGCGGGGAGCCCGCCGCGTACGACTGTGCGAGTCAGACCGTGCGGGGCGGCGGTGAACTTGTGGCGGGTGCCGCACTGGTGCCGGCCCCGGTGGCCTCGACGGAACCCTGGCCGCTCTCCACCGTCGCGCCCGGCTGCGGCAGGTTCCGCATCAGCAGCCAGTACCCGAACGCGGCGACGGTGCCCAGGACCGCGCACATCCCCCACAGCCACCCGGCCCCGAAGTGGTCGATGACCACCCCGGACAGCAGCGGGGCGACCAGCGCGGCGGCGGCCCAGGAGAGCGTGTACATCCCCTGGTAGCGGCCCCGGCCGTGGGCCGGTGAGAGCTGGACGACCAGCCCGTTCTGCACGGGCGCGTTGACGATCTCGGCGACCGTCCACACGCAGATCGTCAACGCGTACACGGCGACGGACCCGGCGAACGCGGTCAGCCCGAACCCGTACCCCGCCAGCAGCGACGAGACGATGAGCAGCCGGCGCGGGTCGCGGTGCTGGATGAAGCGGGTGACCGGGATCTGGAGGACCACGATCAGCACACCGTTGACGGCGATGGCGGTACCGAAGTCGGAGCTGCTGAACCCGTCCGTCCCCATGGCCACCGGCAGCCCCACGTACCCCTGCTGGAAGATCAGGGCGATGACGAAGGACAGCCCGGCGATCCCCATGAACCGCCCGTCGCGCAGCACCGTGCCGAGCCGCACGTCGTCGGCGTCCGGGACCCCCGGCGCACCGGCGGCCGTGGCGGCCTTCTCCGGGCGGGACTCCGGCACCTTCAGGAAGACGACGACGGCGCAGAACAGGGTCATCACCGCCTCAGCGACGAAGCCGGCGCGATAGCTGTACTCCGCGATGAACCCGGCCCCGGCCGAGGAGACCGCGAAGCCCAGATTGATCGCCCAGTAGTTGAGCGAGAAGGCCCGGACCCGGTCCTTGGCCGGGACGATGTCAGCGATCATCGCCTGGACTGCGGGCCGGGAGGCGTTGCTCGACATGCCGACGAAGAAGGCGACAGCGGCGATGGCCGCGGGATGGACCATGAAGCCGAGCACCGCCACCGAGACGGCCGTCGAGACCTGCGCGGCCAGCATCGTGGGCCGCCGCCCGAACCGGTCGGCCATCACCCCCGCCCCGAGCGAGGCCACGACCCCGCCGAGCCCGTGCAGCGCGGCGACCAGCCCGGCGTACGAGGCGGAGTAGCCCCGGTCCAGGGTCAGGTACAGGGCCATGAACGTGGCGACGAACGCCCCGAGCCGGTTGACCAGGGTGCTGGTCCACAGCCACCAGAACTCCCTGGGGAGCCCGGAGACGGTGTCACGGGTGGCCCGTCTCAGCGCGGTGACAGACATGCGGGTTCCCCCCGGGACGTAAGAAAGCGCATCGGCGACGTCAGGAATCGGATCAGCGACGCAAGGAATCGGATCGGCGGCGGCCCTCGGCACACCGGGCCGTTCCACCACCGGGACGAACACTACGAACCCCGGATTCCGCCCTGCCACCCAATTGACGCCTGCCGTCAATCGAAGCCGCACCGCCCCTCCCGGCCCCCGCCCGGCTGTCCGCTCCGTGGCCGGGCGCGCGCGGCCCGCACGGGTTCGATTACGCTCGGACGCATGGCCGACGCACCGTACAAGCTGATCCTCCTCCGCCACGGCGAGAGCGAATGGAACGCGACAAATCAGTTCACCGGTTGGGTGGACGTCAACCTGACCCAGAAGGGCGAGAAGGAGGCGGTCCGCGGCGGTGAGCTGCTGACGGAGGCCGGCCTGCTTCCCGACGTCGTGCACACCTCGCTCCAGAAGCGCGCGATCCGCACCGCCCAGCTCTCGCTGGAAGCGGCGGACCGCCACTGGATCCCCGTGCACCGCTCCTGGCGGCTGAACGAGCGCCACTACGGCGCCCTCCAGGGCAAGGACAAGGCCCAGACCCTCGCCGAGTTCGGCGAGGAGCAGTTCATGCTCTGGCGCCGCTCGTACGACACCCCTCCCCCGGAGCTCGCCGACGGCGCCGAGTACTCGCAGAGCGGCGACGCCCGCTACGCGACGATCCCGCCGGAGCTGCGCCCGCGCACGGAGTGCCTCAAGGACGTCGTCGTGCGCATGCTGCCGTACTGGTACGACGGCATCGTCCCGGACCTGCTGGCCGGCCACACGGTCCTGGTCGCCGCGCACGGCAACAGCCTCCGCGCCCTGGTCAAGCACCTCGACGGCGTCTCCGACGCCGACATCGCGGGCCTGAACATCCCGACGGGCATCCCGCTCGCCTATGAACTGGACGCGGACTTCCGCCCGTTGAAGCCGGGCGGCACCTACCTCGACCCGGACGCGGCGAAGGCCGCCATCGAGGCCGTGAAGAACCAGGGCAAGAAGAAGTAAACAGAGCTGAGGAAGCCCCCTACCTGCGGGTTCTCCGCCGGTAGGGGGCTTGTTGTTGTGCTGGGGCCGTCTCTGGGCCGTCAGCTGGTTGACCGGGCCGTACTCAGCGCTTCAGGAAGTCCGGCTCCGGCTGTTCTCTCGTCTCTGCCCGGGCTCCCGCATCGCGGAGGGCCGAGACGGCCGCCGCCGCGGCTTCCTCGGAAATGCCGGTGAGGATCACGGCGGGAGCCTGTGTCACCAGAACCTTGCTGTGCCAGAGGCTCAGCCTCTTCAACCGACGCACGACCTGGACGACGTCCATCACGCGCAGACCGGCTTCGATGAGCACCACGTCATGAGGCACGTCGTCGCACACCAGCAAGAAGTACTCGTCTGCCAAGGCCCTCCCCACCCCTCTCCGGTTCGGAGCGTACGAGCCCTCAGCCGCCATGTCGCACCGTTTTGGTCTAGCCGAAGACAGCAGCCACGGCTTTGCGGGTCCGCTCCTGGCTGGACGGCATCAGGTGCGCGTACACGCAGAGCGTCAGACCGGGGTCCGAGTGGCCCAGGTACTCGGCCAGGGCCTTGATGTTCTCCCCGGCGTCGAGGAGCACCGAGGCGTAGAAGTGCCGCAGTGCGTGCATGCCGTTCTCGCGGGACTCGGCGTACGGCTGTCCATGCTCGGGGACCGGGATCACCCCGGCGCCGGCCAGCGCCCGCTTCCACGCTTCCTCGTTGAGCGACGTGCGCCAGACATGACCTCCGCGCGGCCCGGTGAAGATCAGTCGCTTGGTCACCGGGGGACCGTCCGCGACCTTCCACGGCAACGTGATCTCGACCGGCGGGAACTCCTTCATGTGCGCCCGGAGAGCGTCAGCGACCGGCCTGGGGAGCGGCACGTCCCGAAGCTTGCCGCCCTTCGGCGGAGCGAATACGGCCTTGCTGCGGCTCAGTTTTAGTTGCTGGACCACGTGGAGCGTGTCCGACGTGACGTCGATCGCGTCGACGGCCACGCCAAGAATCTCGCCCTGCCGGAGCCCACAGCCGGCGCCCAGATCGACCATCGCTCGGAAGCGTTCAGGCATGGCCGCACGAACAGCTGAAGACCCGATTCGGCATCCACGGTGTGACGCGCTTGGTGTCGACGGTCGGCGGTCGGACAGAACGAGCCGCACACGGATTGCGGGGGAGATGCCCGTCATCCACCGCCGCGCTCAAGGCGGCCCGCACGTTGGAGTAGATCGTCCGGGCGTACGAGCCAAGGATGCCGTTCGCCTGGAGTTGCCGTACCCAGTCGCGGATGTGCGCGGGTTGGAAGGAGCCGAGTGGGCGCGTACCCAGGTACGGGAAGGCGTGCAGCCGAAGCTGCGACTCCATCGAGGCTTGGGTGTTCGGGTCGGAGCCCTGGGAGGTGACCCAGTTCTCCGTGTACTGCTGGAACGTGATCCGGGCCGCGCGAGGGTCGATGTACTGACCCCGCGCCATGTCAGCCTCGATGTGCGCGAGCCACTGATCGGCAAGCCGCTTCTGCCTATCGGGGAAGCTCTTGGCCTTCTCCGTACCGTCCGGGCCGACGTAGCGAGCCCTGTAGCGAAGCCCGGAGGCGTAGCGGTCGCTCTTGACCTTACGGACCTTGCCGTCTGGGCCGGACTCGCTTTTGTACCACCGGTCCTGAATGTGCCCGGCCATCAGGCAACCGCCCTATTCATCAGGGACTCGACCCAGGCCCGAACGTCGTTGGGGTCGTAGCGCAGGTGCCGGCCGACCCGGAAGCCGCGGGGACCGGTGCGCTTACGGCGCCACTGGTAGACCGTCTCGATCGGCACGCCCAGGAGTTCGGCGACGTCCAGAGGAGTCAGGTACCGCGCCGGGAGGGGGCGCGGTCTGTCGGGGACCTGCGCCACGGTGAGACGCCGCTCAGCCACGGGTTGGCTCTCCTTCCGTTCCGGGGGCGGGTGCGAGGGATGCGGTGAGCCAGGCTTCGGCGGAGGACAGGCCGGTTCCGGCGAAGACCCAGTGCGAGACGACGAGGGTCGTGTCCATCTCGCCCTCGGTCGCTGCCGCGGTTTGCGCGCGACGCCATTCGGCGCGGGCGGTGCGGAGGGCGCCGAGGGTGGTGGAGTAGCGGCGGGACTTGGTGGAGAAGTGGCCGCGGAAGCCGAGCATGTGAGCCCAGGCCCGGAGCCGAAGGTCCTCTAACTCCTTGCGTGCGCCGAGCGTCCAGGCCGTTCGGATCAGTCGGAGGGTGTGGTCGCTGATGTCGAGCTGGGCGAGTTCGGCGAGGAACTTGAGCGGGCGGTCGAGAGCTCCCGTGGCGGTCTCGGCACCCTTGGTGGCGTACTTGGCGATGTAGGAGGCAACGGCCCGTTCGGTCAGTTCTTGGCCGCCGTCGAAGTCGGCTTTGCGGCCCCCCAACCGCTCCGCCGACCGTCAGGACGAAGGAGAATGCAAATCGCCCGTCAGGGAAACATTGACAATCCTAACGTCACTCTCTAGGCCTGAAGTAATCTCATGCTTCAAAGCCTTAGATTCCCTCACACCCGTGACCGAGCCATCCGGTCCGAGCGACAGGCTGAGGGTGAAACGACTCTTATCCATGAACGGACTAACGTCAATCTCCCCGCTGAAACCACCCACCGGCCGGACACTGAGATGCCGAAGGTTATTAAATTCCGCAAGCTTACCCAGGTCGCAAGATTCGAACCGTCCCCGAATCGTAAGATGATGCAGACCGGAGGCCAACGAAAGGGCACGATAAAGCTCCGGATCAAAATGCCAAACAGAAAGCCGTTCAAGCTTCTCCATTTCTTGCAGATTTGAGAAATCCGGAACGGAGTATGGCCCCAATGTTAGCTCTTTCAGGTTTCGGCAGGCCGACGCAATGTTGGCGACATCAACGTGACCTTCACCGTGAAACTGAAAGGAGGTCAAGGATTCCATTTTCGGGATCCGGGAAAGATGAAGCCCTTCGGAAACGAAAGCCGCGAATTCCTGCAAGTGGGTAAGATCACCCAGTGCCTCCACGCTCCCGGACGCTGTGAAGGCCGTTATGACCAGTCGCGACAGATTCGGACACTTGCGCACAGAATCAAAGGAGAAGTTTGTCACTGCTCTCCGAAGGACCAAGGATTGCAGCCTACTACTCTCCGGAAGCCAATCCATGGAATCGGCTGAGCAGAATACATCCAATTGCTCAAGATTCGGCAAATGCCTCACAGCGCTAAGTATCTCCGGCACGCCGATTGTAATCTCTTTCCAGGCTTCATGGTTCTGCCCCAGCACTCTTTCCGCATATTCCTCGGCTTCGAAATATTGCCAAGCGCGCTCGATCTCCCGCCTGACTTTAAGTCTCTTGTCCAGTGCGAACCTTGATACAAGTGACAGTGCACCGTCGCCTCCAATGATGGACGCCATTCGAATTGTGGCAGCGGCTTCCACGGCAGCCAGGCGTCGCTCTGGAATCAGCGGAATAACCATTTCGCCTGCAGATGCAATCTCTTTGGCGTCGGCCATGGTTCGAGGAGGGATCAGTCGAGCCATCGCCTTCTTGACCCGCTCGTGAACCTCTGGGTCACACTCTCCAGCTGTCTCAAGGCAGGCTGCCGCCAACAAATGCAGTTGGCTTCGATATGCCAGCTCCTTCTCTCCGCGCTCGAGGAGTCTACTGAGGATCCATGAGCGCTCCTTCGGTCTTGCATGCCCAACAGCCATTACCACAACTTCATGCCATTGATCCAGATGAGCGTTGGTCACCAAAGCTTCGAGATCGTCAACTTCTACGATCCGAGCAGCCGCTAGGAACTCTTGGAATGTACGGTGCACGAAATCGACGCGCCCTGGAACAGGGCGTCGCAGACATCCGCTTCGCACTAGGAGATAGTCAAAGACTTCGTCCGGGGAAGCAACGACAGAAGGCATAGATTCCAGCGAAATGAAAACCTGATTCACCGCTTGCTCTTGAGCGGAATCAGTAAGCCCGTTGCGAATCAACCAATACGCAAATCCTCCGAGGATTGATTTCTTCTGAGAGTCGCTGATATTGGGGGGCTCAGGGTATTCGATCCGCCGCTCTCGGTCACGCCTTAGTAGCAGCATGTCTAGGGCTGCCCTGTACAGCTCCATGCGATCCTTGGGCAGCTGTGAATGCCTATCTCGATTCAAGGTGCAGAGCAGTGCGCAGAGAAGCGGGTTGGAAGCCAAACGCTTTAGCTGCCGCTCCTCTTTGATGGACCCGATTAGATCGATCTGCCCTTGATTCAGAGAGGTGATCTCAGCGGCATCATTTTCCGCCGCACGAGCTGCATCATGCCAATGCTGAACGAAATTCTCAACATCCTTACTACTCATTGGCAGCATGTCGAGAGTCGCGAATTCGTCTTGTGAAAGCCAGCCTGATTCTGCGGCGGCAGGCCGAGACGTTACGAAGTAGTGAGCACTGGGGTAGGTTCGAATCAAATCACGCAACCACTTGCGGGCTTCTTCCCGCTGATTGCTCGGCAATTCATCAACACCATCGATCAGGACAAGAGCACGTCCAGTCCTGAGGATTCGGCTAACCCACTTATCGGGCATTTCGTCGGCAAGGTGCGTTCCAACCTCGGGGAAAAATTCTGCTGGTGAAGGGAGCTGCTTGTTCGCAAATCTCCGTAGAGGAAGAATGAATGGCACAAGTGTATTCCATTGCGCCAGTTCCCCTTCAAGGCTCCTCCTGGCTACGTTGACCGATAGCCACTGGAGGAGCGTTGTCTTCCCAGACCCCGCGTCGCCTCGAAGCAGAATGCGCTTAAGGGATGAAATTGCGTTCTCTGCCTTCATTCCGGCTGGCGCCAATGATGACCCAGCCTTGCCTACCGAGCCGCTCAGCTCGTCGTCATTCCCCATACTTTCCCTGAACAAATCCGGGTTCTGACTGTTGGTCCCTTGGGCAGGCGAGACGCTGAGTGTGATGTAAGCGGTCGTCAAACTATAAGAACGGTTAGAGCGTTCGGCTAGATCAAGCCCGAAGATTTGGAGGTGATCGAGCGACTCCTCTACAAGCGAACAGTAACGTGCCTCAAATTCAACGTCGGCGGCTCGAAGGTCCTGCCCCAAACGGTCCTGAATCTTTTCCACTGCCTCGGCAAGCAGTTTCATACGCTTAAGGAGGTCAATGTCAACCCGCGCCGAAAATGTTGGCCACGTGGAGATGAATTGAACTACCTGCAACGAGATTCGATAGACAAGGATTTCATAGAACGCGTCCGCCGAGGAGGAGAGGGCGGCACTCTTTCGGATTTTGGTACTCTGTCGAAGTACCTCTGTGGCGTACAGTTGCGAGTCGAGCGCACACTCCCAGATATCTACTTTCGCATTACCGAAACTGTCGCCAGCTAGTTCAAGTGCCGATTGTTTCTCGTTTTCGGCAATTTCGCGCAGCTCATGACGCAAGTAGGCGTCAAGCCCTTTTTCGACATGTTTGGCAAGTTGCTTGATATCGGCTTCCTCGACCGAAGTCGGCCTAGTCGACCTCAGGCGCGGAATGCGCGGACCGCGAGCCACGCCGGCTCCCTGGCCCGGAATAACCGAACGCACCGCAGCGCCCACTACTGTACCGAGGATGGCGGTTGCAATTTTAGAGGCGACTATGTCAAGCATTTTTGAACCTGCTCCAAACTTTATTGAACTAATTGCAAGATGAGGTGTCCAGTGAATTCGCTGACGCTTGGTTGGTACGGTACCGAAACATGCGGTACCAGGTTGCCAATTCGTCAGATTTTTGTCGTGTGAGACTTCTGGATCACGCGAGGCCACGTGCGGGTACCGAACCTGCACAGGTAGATCCAACTCAAGGTCAGCCCTGAGTAAGCCCTGGATGCCCTCGACTCCCCGGCTGGGAGCTGCGACCGTTGTCACGGATCCCGCCGTGTCCTATTGCTCTGGTCGACGACAAACCTCGATAGCTTGGCTGAGGCCGGTGGGGGTGCAGCGAGGCCACGCGCGCCTAGCCTCGAAGTTTCGTGACGGTCCGCCGACGGTGTCGGTGGACCGTTTTCGTGTCGTGGGCCGAGAGTGGGCAGGTTGAGGGCCCGAGTGTCGTCTC